>CAZUWD010000073.1:0-3691 GCA_964624015.1 uncultured Bdellovibrionales bacterium
AGAAAAAGCCGCTGCCCCCGCGACTTTTAGTTTGTCACTCGGCTAGCGCCTCGTGAACTGGCACTACGAATGCCGGACATGCAAATGGAACAAATTTATTGTTTCGCAACAAACCACGCTTAAATTATATACAGCATAGTCACTTTCGGCAATGCCGTCCTCATTCAGCACTTTCCACGATTACGCGAACTGTTGCTTCAATTCCGTGCGGCAGCTCTATTTTAACATCAAATTCCCCGGTTTCCCGGATGGCTTCCGGTAAAACAATCAATTTGTCGTCAATTGGCAAATTCCTTTTTTTTAGTTCTTTGGCGACGGCTTTGGCCGTAATTGATCCGAATAATCTGCCGTCTTTTTCCTTGGCCCGGATAACAATTTCCCGGCCTTCCATCTGCTCCGCCAGCGCCTCGGTTTTTTCCAGATCGGCCTGTTCCGCCTCGGCCTTTTTGGTTTTCAGCTCCTCAACCTTTTTGAGCGCTTCCTCCGTGGCCGGCTCCGCCATTTTTTGCGGCAGCAAAAAATTACGGGCGTACCCGTCAGAAACGTCTTTCACATCGCCGGCGCGGCCGATGTTTTTAACATCTTGCAGGAGGACTATTTTCATATTGGCATTATAAACAAATAGAAATTTTTTCGCAACGGCGAACAAATTTTGCCATAGCGTCCGATTATAATATCAAAAAAACGGTTTATTTACTTTATTATATCGCGCATAACCTCCAGCGCTTTGTCCAGTTGTGGATCGCGTTTATTGTCAAAATCATCCTTGGTCAGCTCAATTTCAATATCCGGATTTATGCCTTTTTCCGTGATGTGTTCGCCGTTGGGAGTCAGCCATTTTGCAACAGTTATTTTTACGCTGGTGTTTTCCGGAAGATTGATAAGTTCTTGAACCGATCCCTTGCCGAAAGAATTCTTTCCGATAAGTTTTATTCCCTGATTGTCCCGCAAAGCGCCGGCCAGAATTTCAGAAGCGCTGGCGCTGCCTTCGTTGATGAGTACCACTTTTGACAGAGAACTCAAGCGCTCCCCTCCGCGCGTGGTAAGATTTTTTCTGTTTCCTAAATAATCCTCCTCAATCACAACAACTTTATTTTTGGGCATCATTCGGCTGGCAATATTCACGGATTCTTCCAAAAATCCGCCCGGATTATTGCGCAAATCCAGAATCAGTCCGTGCACTTCTTTTGCCAAAATCTGGCTGACGACGGAATCAAACTCATGCGCCGTTTCTTCGCCAAATTTGCTTATTTTGACATAAGCGATGCCATTGTCTTTCATTTCCATTTTTACGCTTTTAACTTCGATGGTGTCGCGCACGATGGTAATTTCGCGGGTTTCTTCCTCGCCGGCGTGTAAAATTATCAGCTTCACCTCGGTGCCTTTTTTGCCGCGGATCAATTCAACCGCCTGATCGATGCTTAGATCCAGCGAATTCCGGCTGTTGATTTTCAGAATTTTGTCACCTGCGCGAAGGCCGGATTTTTCCGCCGGTGAATTTTCCAGAGGGGCGATCACGGTCAAAATTCCGTCCTTGACGCCCAATTCCGCGCCGATGCCCTGGAAGCTGCCTTCCATGTCTCTTGAAAATAATTCCGATTCTTTAGGATCGAAAAAATTAGTATACGGATCGCCTGTAGCCTGCAGCATGCCCCGAATTGATCCGAAAAGAAGCTGTTGGGCGTCCAGGGATTCCCGACCGACATATTTTTGCCGGAGAAGATCCCAGACTTTCCAAAAAAGGGAAAAATCAAGCTGTTTTTGTTCCGAAAGTTTATTTTCAATAATTGTCTGGTTAATCGGGAAAGTTTCATTTTCGGATCGGAGGGCTTCTTTTCCGCGCGAATAACCAAGCCAGTAGCCTGAAACAATCAGGAAAAATGAAAGAAAAATAAAAAAATACCGGTTGAAAAGCCTGCGATTTTTCTTCAAGTTCAATTTTTCCTCCTCGAGTTGCTGCAGATCCATTTAATTGTGGCCGGGCAAATTTTTGCCGGCGTATTTTATGAAATATTTCATACCGCTTAAAATGTGCATCCAGGCCAGGCGGTTGAATAAAAGCGAGTGAATAATGTTTTTGTTGGAAGATCCTTTGCCGTGGTAATGGTACATTTCGGATGCCGGAAAATAAACAACCTTATAGCCGTTTTCCCAAAACCGGCGGCACCAGTCAACATCCTCAAAATACATTTTAAAGCGGGCATCCATCTCTCCTACTTTGCCAACCGCCTGCCGGCTGGTTATCAGTGCCGATCCCATCAACCAGTCCACTTCCTTGGCGTTGTTGTGATCGAAATCTTTCATTAAAAAATCATCCAGTCGTTTTCTGGCGAAAAACAATCTGCCTAAAAAAGTCCGCCGGTACAAAACAGTCAAGGGGGTGTAGAAGCGATAGCACGAATACTGCAAAGTTTCGTTGAAATTAAGCAGTTTTGGGCCGGCAATTCCGACTTCAGGATTATTTTTTAAAAAATTGAGCAAATTTTTAATCGAATCTTTTTTTGCCAGAATATCGCCGTTTAGCAGCAGGATATATTTTCCGGAGCTTTTTGCGTAACCTCTTTTGACCAGCAGCTGAAAACTGCGGACATTGTTTTTTGAGGGGATGAATTTTACTTCCGGATAATCTTCCCGCATCATTATTTCCGTTTTTCCCCCGGTTTCGCTGTCGGCCACGATTATTTCGTATTCGGAAGCATCCAGACCCGCATTTTTCCGGACTGAATCAATGCAAACCTTAAGCAAATCCGGATTTTTATGATTGGTGATGATGATGGAAAGCTCCATTATTTGGGCTTAATGTTGGATTGGGGCGGCAAATTAAAAATATTTTGCGCCATTTCATGGATGCGGCTGTAATTGTCACCGATAGGCAAAAGTATGTATCCGGCTTCCTTGGGCATATTTGTCGGATTATACAGTAATCCTTCCGCGCTGTTTTCCAGAACTCGCTGATAAATTTGCGGATTTTGCATGCCGGCATAAATGTCGTAAAGCTGTTTTATTTCCCAGGCTTCAAAATCGCTGCGGACATTGTTTCCAAGGCTGTCCAAAATATCGTTCATTTTTCCGAAGTCAGTCAATGTGCCGGCACTCAGCAGTTTATCTTTGATGAGTTGCATAATCTGTTGCTGCCGCTTGGCGCGCTCAAAATCGCTGGAAGTTACGCGTGAACGGACATAGCATAGCGTTTTTCCCCCGTTTAACAAATTGTCGCCGGCCGGCAATTGAAAATTGCCGCCGCATTCAAGCGATGCCGGATTGGCAACTTTGGCATAACACAGAGGGTATCTTTTCGGATTGGCGTAATAAGTTCCGTTTTTCCGCCTGATTTTTTTTTCTTCGAACTTTCCCGACGGTATCGTATAAAGAACTCCGTCGCATCTCTGTTCCAGGCCTTTGAATTGCAAATTTTCCGAGAATGGTTTGTCCAAATGCAAGTTAATCCCTCCAATCGCGTCAATCATCTGCTCAAAGCCTTTGAAATTTATGCTGGCGGCATAATGGACAGGAATTCCCAGGACATCCCCAATAACCTGCTTCATGTTTTCCAGACCTTGTTTTTTGCTGTTTTCTTCGCCTGCGGCGTAAACAGCGTTGATTTTACTCTTGTTTCCCCATCCCGGATTATTGACATATAAATCCCGGGGAATGGAAATAAGAGAAAGTTTGTTTTCCGCCGGATTGATGC
>CAZUWD010000074.1:0-1969 GCA_964624015.1 uncultured Bdellovibrionales bacterium
AATCATTATACCACTATTGAAACTCGGATTTAGGAGTTTCGTAATTCAAAGTAATACATATTTAGGAGGTAGTTATGTTTTGGAGAGCTTATCAAGATGATAGAGCCAAAAAGCGCAGCCGGTGGAGAAGTCTTGCTGTGTCAATGTATATTTTAAAAGGCAAGCTAAAAGAAAATTTCAATTATAAGCGCTATGTCATGCACAAAAGAAAGGACATATTATGAAAGAGATTATCAAGGTGTCTGAAAGTGAAGTAAAAGACGAAGATATTAAGAAGGGAGATTCAATCATTTTTATTCTTCTTGAAGACAGAAGTGGGCACGAAGTTGGCGCAAAAATGTTTATTGTTAAAGATTTTCATTATGAAAAGAACAATTCGTGTCCAATGTATGAGGAGCGTGCATCAGTTTTTGTTCCTTTTGTAAAAAATCGAGGAGATGCCATTGACTTTATTACTGTCTGGATGGAGCTTGGGGGAAAAGAAATTGTTATAGAAAACGATCTATCAGCTGCTGGTCCTGGCAAGGATGTAGTTTTGCATATTAAGTAGGGTGCAAATAAAAAGCGGCGGGATCATCGCGTCCCGCCGCTTTTAAAATTGTCCGGAAAGCAAAAAAGGCTCAAATTTGTGCAATTGCATAATTTTGAGTCAATAAAATAAGATGAAGATTTGCCAGTGGGCAAGCGGGTTAACTTATATGACGATTGACGCAGAATTAAACTAAAACCGCAAAAGCACGTTGTTCAAAAAAGAATTAATTAAACTGGAGAAATATTCAAAAATCTTCACTACCCAGTGGTTTTCGGCGGCAACAGGCGGCGTAAAGACATAACAATCGTTTTCCGAGCGGACGGTTGAGGCTCCCAGCACCCGACC
The DNA here is from genome assembly GCA_964624015.1 of uncultured Bdellovibrionales bacterium. Classification (GTDB taxonomy): domain Bacteria; phylum Patescibacteriota; class Minisyncoccia; order Moranbacterales; family UBA2206; genus CAZUWD01. The sequence goes on from CAZUWD010000074.1 coordinate 878, forward strand.
CGAATCAAGCGCTATGTTTTCCGGCAGTTTTATTTTAGAGTTGGAGTTGGCCAAAATAATCCGGTTTGTTTTTTTCTTTTGCCAGTCGGGATTTTCGGAATATTTTCCAAGTATATCTTCCGGAACTTCATCAACGGCGTTATTATCAACAGCTTCTTCTGCATTTTCCTCTTCAGTATTAATTTCTGCTGTATTATCCTGTCCGTTTTCCGTTTCATTCTGCACCCTTGTCCAGCGCCATTTCTTTCCGTTTTTTTCATAAATCTCGCCTTCGGCAACCGATTTTTCTTTTTTGTATTTCACTTTGTCGGCAACTTCTCCGTCCGGATAACGCAATTCAATTTTAGTTGCTTTGTTGCCGAGCGTGAATCGGGAAGCCTTCCGGGAAATGACCATGGTTTTGCCGGGCCTGATTTCCAAATCCGCGGTTATCGGATGATTGATCAATTTTTTCGTGCCGGTAGCCACGCTCCAGCCGTTAAGATTCACTTTCTTTTTGGATTCATTTTTGACAGTCAGGGTTTCCAGTTCGCTGTCGCGTCCTTCGGGGTTGGGGCTTAGGGAAATAATTTTGATTTTCCGGCGTGGATATTTTTCGACTTCAATGTCAAAATATTCAAAAACATCCTCGCTGCCGTCTGAGACTTTGAGCGTAACTTTGTATTTTCCCGTTTTTGTGAACTTGTGCCGCGTTTTTGAAAGATATGATTTGCGTCCGTCGCCGAAATCCCAAACGTATTTCAGCTTGTCATTGTCGGCGTCACTGCCTGATCCGGCAAACTCGGCATAAACATTGGCATAGATCCTGTTTTTCTTTTTGGCGGAAATCACCGGCAGATTGTTGAAAATATTTTCGGCGCCCGGAGTCAGAATTTTACTCCAGCGCCAATTCTTTCCGTCAAAATTCAAGGAAACGCCTTTTTTGCTGCCGATGTAATTAACTTTAAAAATCTCTTTTCCCAGCGGATCAAAAAGAGCGACTGATTCAGGGCCGGAGTTGTTGAGGGCGAAACGGAAATCTTTTTTGTAAATAATCAGATAACCAGCCGGCTCGATAAGAATATTTTCCGGGAAAACATATTTACCCGACTT
>CAZUWD010000074.1:2069-3685 GCA_964624015.1 uncultured Bdellovibrionales bacterium
CGGGCTCGGGTTCAGAATTTGGTTCGGACGCGGCCGGCAACCAAGAGCTGTTTTGCGGGTCGGGATTTTTTTGCAGGGAAAAGGCCGGAGCATATGCAGGATTCAGATTGCCGGTTTCTCTTTGCCAGGATTCTCCGGTCTTGAGCCCTGTCCAGCCGGCCTGATCTAAAATATTTTCATTTTTGTCGGTGATAATCACTCCGCCGGTGCCGGTTAATAAGGTGCCGCCATAAGTCGCATCAAAGGGCACGGCCAGAGTGCCGGCGCCAAAAAGAAAATAGCCCTGCGCCGGCACGACTTCATTGATCCAGTTGATAGTTTTTACGGTAGCTTTTCCCGAGGAATCCACCAGCTTTAGCTTTATTCCGGATGCTTTTAAATTCATATCAATTTTACCGGGGTTGTAAATTTCCACGAATTCATTGGCAGCGGCGCCAAGACCGGGAGAAGCCTCAGAAATCAGAAGGGAAAATTCCCGGGCTGAAGCAGAAAAACAAAAACCAAAAAACCCTGCCGGGAAAAGCAGGGAGAAAAGCAAAAGAAAAAGAATCCTCTTGCGCTCACCCATGTTTTTGGTTTTTGTTTTTAATATAAACCGGAAATCCGGCTTTCCAAACTAAATTCAGACAGTTTCGGAATAAATTTTTTGCTGTATCATTTCGCCCAGCTCTTCTGATTTTTGGCGAAGTTTGGCTTTTTGCAAGTTCATAACCAGATCCTTGATATCATAAGGATCCGGCACATTGCGAAAACAGAAGCGTTCTGTTTCGCCGGCGGTTTGCATGAAAACGTCGCCATAATTCAGAAAAGTCGGAATTATACCGATTACTTCAGTGGTGATATCCTGAATTTTTTCCAGCTCCAGTTCGCTGACTTCGCGGTTGAAAAGACCCTTTTGTTCGATATTGACAACGCGATAGTTGGTTATTATCCAGACGTCGAAATAATAATCTATCCAAACCAGAAATAAAATAATCCAGATAAGCATGGCGAACAAGCTTTCCATAAATACAAACAATGATGCCGGCAATTGCTCCTGCAGGGACGGGAAAAAAAGCGGCAAATAAAAGTAACTGCCGGCCAAAATCCCGATCATCAGGAAAACCGTAAAAAACTGGCTTAAAATATTAAACCAATGGCGCCGGACAACCAGGAGGATCCTCTCGCCGTTTTTCTGGCCGGCAAAATGGTAAAGATGGAAATTTTTCATAATCAAGGATCAGAGCCGCGCATTTATGCAAAAGCCAAATGCCGGCTATGGCATTATTAATTCAAAAACCAGGCTGTTCCAGTCGAGCGAGAAAAAAAGAGTCAGGTTGGAAATGACAAGTCCTGCGGAAACCACTACAAAAAAAACAAGCATTATGATCTTAAACTCCGAACTAAGCGAGTATTTTACCAGGTGATAGACGATAAAAAAAGAAATGGCGAGATATATCAAAATGATGACGGCGTAGAGAGCAAGGATGATTAGAGAAACCATATTTTTTATATTGATTTTAGTGTAGCAGTTTTTAACAATAAATCCAGCAGATTGCCAAGCTTGAATATCGATATTTAAATTTCGGATTTTTAAAATAGTTCTTTCTGTTTATCGTAAGGGATATTCAGATGCC
>CAZUWD010000075.1:0-3660 GCA_964624015.1 uncultured Bdellovibrionales bacterium
ATCGAAGAAGAAATTGATGGAGAAATTCGAACCGTTCTCAAGCTTGATAGGCGGTTGGCGCCGGTCAAAGTGGCGGTTTTCCCGCTTTTAAGAAACAGGCCGGAGCTTGCCAAAAAGGCGCGGGAGATCTATGATAATTTGAAATTCAAATGGATGTGCGAGTTTGACGACAACGGCAATGTGGGCAAGCGCTATCGCCGGCAGGACGAAATCGGTACGCCCTATTGTGTCACGGTGGATTTCGAAACACTGGGAGACGACTCCGTGACGGTGCGCGACCGCGACACGATGCAGCAGGAGAGGATAAAAATTTCCGAATTGGAAAAATATTTAAGCGAAAAATTAATGTAAAAAAATGGCAAACTTCGAAGCCGACATCTTGGAAAAATCTATAGAAGAGGGTAAAAAAAAGAAGGGAAGATAAAATAAATGAGCCAGAAGTTATGATTGAACGGGAAGAAGAAAATGATTTTTACAGCACATTGCGTGAGGAGCTAAGGGCGGGAAAAGAAGGCGGATCGGATATTCATTTCAGCCAGTTTGATATCGATAAATTGTCCAAAGGAGCCCTTGATTTGTATGAAAAGTATAAAAAGAAAAACCCAAAGTTTGGAAGTGATTTAGAAGAATTCAGGAGAACAACCATAACGAACAGTGACGATTTTTATTTTGCCGCTATGCTTTTGAATTGGAACATTGGCTGTGCATATAAAAAAAGATGTCGAGAGCGCGAGGCGAAAAAGAAGTTGGCTGTCTAATTCTAACGATACAATTATGAATATTCAAAAAATCCACAAATTGGCTATTGAGTTGGGGATTAAAAGCGATTTTCGTCCGAAATCGCGAATCGAAAAAAATCTCAAAAGGATCAGGGAAAAATACGAAAAGCTGGACAAAGACGAGAAAGAGCTGTTTGACAGAGAGCGGCTCAATAATCCGTTCATCGATTCGCGTGTAGCGTTTGACGCGGGCGCAAAAAATGTAAAAAAGGTTTTGGCGGGTATTGATATCGACAGTGCCGAAATGATGATCGCGACTTATCTTAACAATCACAACCCCGGCAAAAAAATCGATCTGATCATCGCCCATCATCCGGTCGGCAAAGCCCTGGCCGATCTTTCGGACGTGATGCACTTGCAGGCCGATGTTTTGGCGCAATACGGCGTGCCGATAAACATCGCCGAAAGCCTCATGAAAATCCGTATCAGTGAAGTGACGCGCGGAGTGAATCCCATCAATCATTTCAAAGTCGTTGATACGGCACGCTTGCTCAACTTGAGCCTGATGAGCGTGCACACGCCGGCGGACAATCTGGTGGCCAATTTTTTAGATCAAAAAATAAAAAAAGAAAAACCGGAATATGTCGGCGATATTTTGAAACTTTTGCTTGAAATTCCGGAATACAAAGAAGCGGCGCGGCGCGGTTTCGGGCCGACTTTGTTTTCCGGCGCGGAAGAAAACCGGACGGGAAAAATCGCGCTCACGGAATTGACCGGAGGCACGGAAGGAAGCAAGGATATATATTCAAAAATGGCGCAAGCGGGCATCGGAACGGTCATCTCTATGCATCAGAGTGAGGAGCACAAAAAAGAGGCGGAAAAAGCGCACATTAATGTTGTTATTGCGGGACATATTTCCTCCGATTCGGTCGGAATGAATTTGTTTCTGGACGAGTTGGAAAAGAAAGGAATTGAAATCGTGCCGTGTTCGGGATTAATCCGCTACTCGAGAATAAAAAATAAATAGACTGAAAAAACAAACACAAAGTATATCAATCCATTGCATGTGCCATAAAATGATATGCTAATTCGACGTAATGAAATATAAAGAAACAAAATTATCAAACGGCCTGCGTATCATTACCGTGCCGATGAAAGACACCCAGACGGCGACGGTGGTCGTCGCTGTCGGCGTGGGCTCGCGGTATGAAAGCGACAAAGAGGACGGATTGTCGCATTTTATCGAGCATATGATGTTCAAAGGCACGAAAAAGAGGCCGACCTATCTGGAAATTTCCGAAGAGCTGGATTCCATCGGCGGACTTTCCAATGCTTTCACATCAAGCGATGTGACTGCCTATTTTGTAAAAACCGATGCCAAAAAACTGGATGTCGGACTGGATGTCATCACGGATATTTTTCTCAATTCCAAATTTGACGCTAGGGAAATTGAAAAAGAAAAAGGAACCATAATCCAGGAAATAAACATGATTAGAGACAATCCGGCCAGGGAAATTCATGATATTTTTTCCAGTTTGTTGTATGGGAAAAACCCTTTGGGCAGGAACACGGTTGGTTCAAAAAAAACAGTCACTGCTTTTCGTCGGTCGGATTTTTTAAGATATTTGGAAAAGCATTATCTGGCTAATGATGCAGTTGTCTGCGTGGCCGGAAAAATTGATGAGAAAAAAATTATCAGTAAAATAAAAAAACATTTTGCGATAATGAAAAAAAAGAACAAGACAGAGGCAAAGAGAGTTTTTGAAAAGCAAAAAATTCCGGCTGTGAAAATAAAATTGAAAAAAACCGATCAGGCGCATTTAATTATCGGAAACCGGGCTTACGATGAGAATCATAGGGACAGATACGCGCTCGGACTGCTGGCAACCATTCTGGGGGGAAATATGAGCAGTCGTCTTTTTAGCGAGGTCAGAGAAAAGAGGGGGTTGGCCTACCGCGTACAAACTTTTGTCGAGGCGTTTAATGATTGCGGATATTTGGCGACGCAAGTCGGAACTGAAAACAATAAGATTAGCGAAGTCGTCAGCGTGATTTTGCAGGAATACAAGAAAATAGCCACCGAAAAAATTGCTGCCAAGGAGCTTTTAAAAGCGAAAGATTATGTAAAAGGCATGGCGGTAATGGGTCTGGAAGCTTCGGATGAGGTGGCGATGTTTTTTGTTGATCAGGCTGTTAAAAAAAGGAAAGTAATGACCTTAAATGAAAAAATCGAAAAAATTGAGGCGGTAACCGCCGATGACATCCTGCGCGTGGCCAAGGATATTTTCAAAACGGAAACTTTGAACCTGGCCGTCATCGGTCCGCACAAAGGCGGCAAAAAATTAAGAAAATTGCTAAAAATAAACTGATATGCCGGAATCGAGGCGCACAATTGAAATTTCCACAGGCATAGTTTTTCGCACTATCCTGATTTTACTAGTCGTTTGGTTCTTGTATTTTATCCGCGATATTTTGGCTCTGCTTTTTATCGCGATTGTTTTGGTAGTGGCTATTGATCCTATAGTTTACCGGATGCAGAGGCGCAAAATTCCGCGCGTTGCGGGAGTCGCCATTGTTTATTTCTGCATCCTGGCTGTTTTTGCCTTGGCTGTTTCATTCCTGGTGCCGCCGCTAACTGAACAAATAAAAGATTTTGCGCAAAAAATTCCTGAAGTAGCGGATAATCTGGAAAAATCTTTCCAGGGAATGAACGCTTTTTTTCAAACGCAACACATCGCGATCAGCACCCAAAGCCTGCTTTCTGATATGGGCAGGCAATTGGCCAATATCACGGGCAATGTTTTTACGGCTACGGTTGGAATTTTTTCCGGCTTCGTTTCCATCGTTGTCGTTTTAGTGGTGGCTTTTTATATGGCTATAAAGGAAGACGGCATAAAAAATTTTATTGTTTCAATCACTCCGGAGAAACACAAGGAATACG
>CAZUWD010000076.1:0-3642 GCA_964624015.1 uncultured Bdellovibrionales bacterium
CACGCCTCTTTCCATTGCTAAAAAGGAAATCTGGAAAAGATGGAATAATAAAGAACTGCGCAAAAAAGTGGATGATTTTTGGGGCGGGGACGTGCCGGATGCTTTTAAAAACGAACCCAGGGCAGCCTTATTTAGATTTATAGCCACGCCCAATTTGGAATTTCAATTAGCATATGATACAGCAAAAACAGTTGATATGCGGTTGGTATTTATGGAATTTTTGAATGATAAATTTTGCACAAGAAACAAAGACAAGGTTTATTTAGGCAAGATGGTTTTTTTTCGTAGTAAAAATGGAGAAAATTCGTGTATTACGAACAAGAAGAAAATTATTGATTTGGAAAAATGCGACAGTCAACCACTTAAGAAAATAAAAACAACGTGGGGTGAAAATCTTATTGATTTTCATCATCGAATTTTTAGCGAGAGGTATAAAGAAATAAAAACATTTGATGTTTCTGAGTTTAAAACTAATGGAGAAAGTGCATCAGACGTTTATTTAAAAATTTTACCAATCTTTATTTGTAATGGAATTCTTTTTGAAAATTATTTTATAAATTCGAATAAAGATGAAAAAAAATTCACCTTCGATGTTATTTTGCCCGCATTTAATAAAATACATAAAATTTTCGGGGTTAAGCCTCTGATTGTTCCCTTAGTTAGCTTCAAAATTGACGGAGATATATTTTGGCAATATTATCAGGATAGCTTATTAGAAAAAATTAAAAATTAAAACAAAAAATATGGATTTTAATTTGGTAAGCAACATTGGATATTGCTTCACTCTTGTTAAAGAGTCATATCCCTTAGAGGTAATTTACTATTCGCATATCACATCCGCCGCTGTTTCTTTAATAGTGGGTTTATTTGTATTTGTTAATGATCGAAAGGGGCTTGCAAATAAAGTTTTATTTTTTTTGTCTGTAATTTTTTCGTTATGGGTTTTTTTCAATCTCATTTTATGGACAAGCGCCAATAGTACATATATTATGTTTTCTTGGTCGTTTTCCGGAATTTTAATCGGGCTAATGTTCATTCTCAGTTTGTATCTTTCATATACTTTTATTGCTAAAAGCGATGCAGGATTGTTCAAAAAAATCATACCCGTTCTTTTTCTTTTGCCTATAATTTTTTTAACACATACTAGATTCAATTTGGTAAATTTTAGCATCATTAATGATTGTGAAGCAACTGAGGGTCAGCACTTCGTTGACTATTATTATTTGCTCGGATTGTTTATATTTTTATGGATATTGATATTGGCAATTTTAAAATATAAAAAGGCTGAAGCGGGATTTAAGCAGCAAATACTATTATTCACATTGGGTATGGAATTTTTCCTTTTCTCGTTTTTTGTGTCTGGCTACATTTCGAGTTTAACTGCTTACTATGAACTAGAATTTTGGGGTATTTTAAGCATGACATTTTTTATAGGAGTTTTAGCGTTTATGATAGTCAAATTTAAAGCGTTTAATATCAAACTTCTCGGAACGCAGGCGTTGGTGGTGGCGCAGTTTGTTTTGATCGCCTCAATGTTCGCTTTTGTCCAGACGACCACAAACATAATCCTTGTCGCCGTCACGCTTGTTTTGACAACTATTGCCGGCTGGGCGCTGGTAAGATCGGTAAAAATCGGCGAAGAAAGAAAAGAAGAGCTTCAAATTATGTCTGACAAGCTGGCGCAAGCCAACGACCAGCTGCGAAAACTTGATAACGCTAAAACGGAATTCATTTCCATCGCCTCCCATCAATTGCGCACGCCACTCACCGCAGTCAAAGGCTTTGTTTCTTTGCTGCTGGAAGGCTCTTATGGCGGCTTGGATCCCAAGCAGCAGGACGTGCTCAACAAGATTTATTCCAGCAACAACCGGCTGATCAATCTGGTTGAGGATCTTTTGAATATATCGCGCATCGAATCCGGACGCATGGAGTTTAAGTTTGACAAATGGAAACTAGAAGGCATCTGCCAGGAAGTCATTGATACGTTCATACTGAAAGCCAAAGACCGCGGCTTATATCTCCATTACAATCCGCCGAAAGAGCTTTTGCCTGAAATAACCATTGACGGAGCGAAAATCCACGAGGTTATTTCCAACCTGGTGGACAATGCTTTGAAATACACCAAAAAAGGCGGGGTGACGCTGCGCTTAGAGCCTGCAAACGCCGGCCAAAAGCAGGCTGTCCGGATCATAGTTTCCGATACCGGCATCGGCATACCGGCGGCCGAACTGCCGTATCTTTTTGCTAGATTTTCCCGCGGCAAGGATATTTCCCGCCTGAACGCCGGCGGCACTGGACTCGGGCTTTATGTCGGCAAGTCAATGGTGAAAGCCAATGGCGGCAAAATCTGGGCCGAGAGCAGCGGCGAGGGCAGGGGCTCGCGGTTTGTTATTGAATTGCCCGTTCGACCGGACTAAAAGTGGTTTGGCGGCTTCCGGCATTCACAGGCGGAAAAATATGCTATAATGCAGACATAAGCAACTAACCTTTAAAAATATGCTAGTCAGCGACATAATGACAACCGAAGTAATTACGACGGTTGAGAGCGCTCCGATTTCAAAAATCGCAAAAATCATCGGCCGCGAGCGCATTCATGCCATTCCGGTGGTGGACGGCGCAAATCATGTGCTTGGCATCATTACGGAAACCGATTTTTTCACCAAGGAATCGGCAAATATGGTTTATATCCCCCAATTCATCGATTTTATTAAAAGCCGCAATAACCAGGAGAATCCCGAGCGCTCGAAAGATGCCTTAGACGCCTTGGTGCATGCGACTGCCAAAGATATTATGACCATAGATTGCGTTACGATTTCGCCGGATGCTTCCATTGAAGACCTGATAAGGCTGATCAAAAAAACCAATTATAATTCTTTTCCGGTTATTAATGAAAAAGGCTTTTTGGCAGGCATTGTGACGGTATACGACATGATTAAAATACTCTAAAATTTTTTAACGAAAACTTGTTTTTTGGCTCTGAAAAAACTCGCCTGTGTTTTAAGCTGGCATCTGAAAAATTAGAATCCGGATTGACGTTTTTTATTTTTGTGCCTGTCCGGTATTTAACAGGGGCGCATTGTCTTGCTACGATGCTGCGCATAACAGCCGGTTGTTTTACAATAAAAACCAAAGGGGAAGAAAAAGATGGGGGGAAAAATATGGCTAGTGCTTGTTATTGCCTTGCTGTTCGCGCTTTCATGCCAACAGCAAAAATCTTTCATCCAGGAACGGGAACAATTGCAAAAAGTTCCTATTAATAAGCCGGTAAATTCCGAAACTCGCCGCCTGGTCGCGGCGGAGTGGATCGAAGCCGCTAAAAATGTGGCGGAAAAGACCGGGAATAAAGAAGATCTGAAATTAATTACACTTCTTTATCGGGCAAAATTCACGGCTTCGCCGCTGAAGAATTGCGACGACAAACTGACAATTATGGCTTTGGAAGAAATTCCCAACGTGCCATACCGGATTGCCATAATACCGCTTTATCCGGAAGATGCCGCGCTCGGACCGGAATGGCAGAAGGAATTCGAAAAAGATGAGCCGGCTTCTTTTGTTCGTTATACAAAAGAAGCCGGCATCATCACAATCAAAAATTTTGATATGCCGGAACAAAAAAAGGGGCTGGCGCTTATCCAAGAACTA
>CAZUWD010000077.1:0-3569 GCA_964624015.1 uncultured Bdellovibrionales bacterium
GATTTGTGGATCGGCAGATTGGCTTCCGCGTAGGCAATCGGCACGATGCCAATTACTTCCGGGAACTCTGCTCCGACATAGACGGCAAACAAATCACTATCTAAGTTATTCAGGGATTCAATATTATAGAATCCCATTCCGGTATCAAGAGTAACGCCATTGATCTCCGACGACTTTCCTAGGAAAAAATCTATCTCGGAAAGTTTTTCGGTAACATATCCTGAAGCGCTGATATACACTCCTGAAGGATTATGCGTCAGCGTCACGCTTGGCTGCGTGACCGCTCGATTTGACACGAATTCGCCCGTCCATTCCGAAACATACGGAACGGACACTTTTATTTGGCCGGAAAACGAAAAAGGTTTTTCAGCCTCTTCGGCGCTTGCCTTTTTTGAAGTGCAAGTGTTCAATAGTAAAAAACAAATAAAAAAGGCTGCGAAAGATTTTGCGTAGAATTTTATCATTCTACACCTCCTTGTATTTTTCCCCGCCAAAGGCGGGTTTTTTATTAAAGATCCTTCTTAATCGTCATAACCTCCCATTATACACCCAAATTGCCCTTTTGTCCAGCCTCGAGAAAAAATTTGCTTTATTTAAAACAAAAAATCGGAGCCGAAACTCCGAAATTGCTAAATCTGCCCGAAATAAAAGCTTTTTTCAAAAATATTTTTTGTTTTTCCGGATATTTTTACCAAACCGCAGTTAACATTCCTGCCTTATGTGCCGGTGTTTTCGCCGGCAATCGGCAATAAAATCGTGTTTTCCGTGGACGTACTCGCTTCTCCGGACTCCTCTTCCTCCTCTTCCTCAACCGGACATTCAGTATCTCCTTCCAAACATTCAACCTCTTCTTCATTTGCGGTTTCGCACTCAACATCGCCTTCTTCACATTCGGCAGTCTCGTCTTCCGGCGGATTTTCAGCGGCGTATTGCGCCGGTTCATTGCAGGCGGAGGCATACTGGCTTTCCATATTTTCCGGCGTGCAAAATTCCGTATCGCAATCAGCTTCGCCTTCCGGGCAGGTCCAGGGATCGCAAGACTCGTCCGTTTCCGGATCGCACAGCGGAATGTTGGCCGCGCTTCTCCGAGCTACCTGGAAATACCAGATGTCTTCTTTGGAATTGCCGGTACAGGCCTCGCCTTCCTCGTTTGATTCCGGATCGCATTCCCAAATAAAACATTTTTCCAGATATGGATCGCAGTCAGTTTGCGCCTCAATCACATAATCCTTTTTAATCATAATTCTCCAATATGTCGCCGCCACTGATCCCGCAATCAGAATTCCCAGCGCGATAATAAGAATTTTTGATTTTTTATCCATAATAAGCAAGCCGGTGTTTTACTTTTTAATATTAACACAAAACGCCGGAATTGAAAAGCAGACAAAAAAATGAAATGCGTTGAAAATTACGCATGACTCGCGATCAGCTTCGCTTTTTTCCTCCGCAATAAAAATTTTCGAAATTCTTCGATAATCACTATCGAAAAAGCGATAACAATGACAACCAGCCAGTCTTTCGCGCCCAGAGAAACGGTTCGCAGCACTTTCTGAAAGAACGGATTATAGACGGCCAGTAATTGAAGTCCGATGACCACAGCCGTCGCCCCCACCAGAAACTTATTAGAAAACCAGTTAGATGAAAAAATTGACCGGATATGGCTGCGGCAATTCCAGGCGTTGAACCATTGGAAAACCGCCATAACCGTAAGGGAAAATGTCCAGGCTTTCGGCAGATCTGCTGCATAATTTTGGCTGAACAGATAGAGCGTCCCGATTGCCATTGGAAGCGCCATCACAAGCATCCTGAAAACCATTGATTTGTCCACCAGCCCTCTTTTTTCCTTAAAAAAACTTTGTTTCAATAAATCGTTCCCCCGCGGTTCCATCGCCAGCGCCATATCCAGAAAACCGTCGGTCACCAGATTAAGCCATAATATTTGAACTGCCAAAATCGGAAGGGGAAACCCCAGAAGAATGGCACCGATAATAATCAGTAATTCGCCGAGACTGGTGGAAAACAAATACAAAATCACCCGCCGGATAGTTTGAAACATATTTCTTCCTTCTTCCACGCCTGAAACTATACTGCCGAAGTTATCGTCTAAAAGGACAATGTCCGAAGCTTCCTTGGCGACTTCCGTCCCGATTTTTCCCATAGCCACTCCGACATCGGCCGAAGTGAGCGACAACGCATCATTGACTCCGTCGCCCGTCATGGCCACCGTTTTTCCCGCCAGCTTGTAGGCGTTGATAATTTTCAATTTGTGAAAAGGCGTAACCCGGGCAAAAACGCGCACGTTGTCCAATTGCGCAGCCAATTCGCTTTCTGTCATTTTCTCGATTTCCCTGCCTTCAATTATTTTGTCTCCATTTTCCCAAATTCCCGATTTTCTGGCAATGGTTTTGGCGGTTACTTTTATGATCCCCGGTTATCATCACTAGTCGGATATTTGCTGATTTTACTTTGGCAACCGCTTCACCGACTTCCATTCGCGGCGAATCCTCGATTCCGATAAAGCCGGCAAACTCAATGGCGGACAATTTTTCCGGAATTTTTTCCTCTTTTTTCATTTTTTTCATTCCCAGCGCCACGACCCGCAATCCCTTTTTCGGACATTTTGGCGAAAATATTTTTCAATTTTCCTTTTTCGTCGCCGGAAAGAGCGGCTGTTCTTGACGGACTCCATATTTTTTCCGAAATTTCCAGAATTTCTTCCGGCGCGCCAGCAACAGCCAACAAGCGCCTGTCTTTTTCTTCGTACAATACGGCGTGGTATTTTAATTTGTAATCAAAAGGCTTTTCTTCGATTTTTGAAAATTCCTGCTGCAAATCGTATTTCTGAAAGCCCATTTTTTCGGAGAATACCAGCATCGCCGCGTCAGTCGGATCGCCCGATATCTTCCAGACTTTCATTTTTTCGTCAAATGCCAGATGGGAACTGCCGCACAAAGCTCCGATTTTGCCCAGCATCAAAAGTTCGGGATGGTTGAGCGGCTCGATTGGCTTCCCGTCCAATTCAAATTTTCCCTTGGGTTCATAGCCGACTCCTTTTATTGAAAACAGCTTCGCATCGGCATAAGCCTCTTTTACAACCAGTTCATTTCTGGTAATAGTGCCCGTTTTATCAACGGCAATAATTTCCGTTTGCCCAAGAGCTTCCACGGCCTGAAGCCTTTTAACCAACACGTTTCTCTTTCCCATCCGGTAAACACCAGTTGCCAAAACCAACGTAACGACAATCGGCAACCCTTCGGGAATAATGGAAACCGAAATCGCCACAATCATGGAAAAAATATCCCGGAAATTGTGCCCGTAAAAAATGCCTGTTTCCAGCAAGATAAAGCTGACGGCAAAAACCGCAACAATAATGAAGCGCGAAAGGCGGCGAATGTCTTTTTTTAGCGGCAGCTCTTCGTCAATAGTTGCAATTTTTTTGGCAATACTGCCGATCACAGTATTGCTTCCCGTGGCCACAATAACAGCCTTGCCGCTTCCGGACACAATGCTGGTTCCCTTGAAAAGCATGTTTTCCTGGTCAGAAACCGAAACGTGCGATTTTTTGATAA
>CAZUWD010000078.1:0-3542 GCA_964624015.1 uncultured Bdellovibrionales bacterium
GGAGATTCGAACTCCCGATACCTGTTACAGTATGCCACCTTTCCAAGGTGGTGCCATAAACCACTAGGCGACCCTTCCAGAAACTATCTTGTCTTGCTTATTGTATCATTTAATAAAAATTTTTAATCTTTCTCTGCCTTTGCCGGTTTTTAAAAATTTCTCTTCATTCATCGCATCAATCTTGCTTAAAAATACCTCATAATAAATCAATTTCCATGGAGCTCCCCGGGAAGTAAGTCTTGACTCTCCCCTGTTGTGTTCTTTAATTCTATTTTTAAGATCAGTACAATATCCCACGTACTTTTTACCCAGTTTTTTGCTGTAAACAATGTATGTATAAAACATAATTATACCGCCACCTTTCTGCGCCCAAGGCGCATCCGCCTCTGGCGGACAAGGTGGTGCCATAAACCACTAGGCGACCCTTCCAGATATAAAGCGAGGCTCGCGGCCTCGCTAATAATTTATCAATTTAATCGGATTTAGTCCACTTTTCTAATCCCCAGCAAGGTCATGCTTTTCCCGGCCGACGTTCGTCCCAGAATAATCACGACTTTGTCGTCCGCTGAAATTTTTCCGTCTTTTTTGGCTTTTTCAATAAGAATGTCAATAAAATTTTCCCGGCTTTCCCCGTTTTCAAACAAATACGCCCGAATCCCCCAGATTACAGATAGCTGATTGTAAGTTTTCAGGCTGTTGGTGGCGGCGATCATCAGCTGCCCGTCCCGGTAGTGCGACATAAAGCGGGCGGTGTTTCCCGATTCGGTGTACATTATGACCGCCTTGGCCTTGGAAGTTTTGGCCAACTCGTGAGCGCTTCTGACCAGGGCGGTATAATCGTCGCGTATATCCGCATCCAGGATGCTCTGGTAAAAATCATCGAATGGCGAATCTTCGACATTAGTGATGATATCCTTCATGCGGGCTACGGCCTCGACCGGATATTTGCCGCTGGCCGATTCTCCGGAAAGCATCACCGCGTCAGTGTGATCGATGACCGCGTTGGAAACGTCGGAAACCTCGGCGCGGGTCGGAATCGGATTATTAATCATGGAATCAAGCATTTGCGTCGCCACGATAACCGGCTTTGTGGCCCGCAAGCATCTGGCAATCAGTTCTTTTTGGTAGATGACGACTTTGCTTTCTTCCATCTCGATTCCCAGATCGCCGCGCGCAACCATGATGATATCGGCGGCTCGGATAATTTCCCGGATGTTTTTCATTGCCTCTTTTCTTTCAATTTTGGCCACGATTTGCGGCAAGTCGCGGTTGCGATTCAGAATTCTTTTTATTTCCGCGCGCGTTTCCTCGATTTCCCGCCCGTTGCTCACGAAAGACAGCGCCACAAAATCAATTTCCTTGCCCAGAGCGAATTCCAGATCGCGTTTGTCTTTTTCAGTCACGGCTCCAAAATGCAAGTCTGTGTCCGGCACATTTATCCCTTTGCGCGGCTTGATTGTTCCGCCGCTTACAACTTCCGCTTTTACGGATTCGCCGTCGATTCTCGCCGTAACCTTGAGTTCGCGCAGCCCGTCTTCAATTAAAATCCTTTCGCCGGCCTGGAGCGCCCTGGCCACGCCGGGAGAATCAATAATTAAAGCTTTCTCTCCGCCGGTTTCCCTGTCGCTTACAACCAGCTCTTCGCCTTTTTCAACATCAAAAACTTCCGCGTTGCCGACCCGGATGCGCGGACCCTGAAGATCGGCGAGAATGCCGATGGGCTGTTTCATCTCCCGGGACAATTCCCGCACCATATCGATAATTTTGCCGTGCCAGGAATATTCGTTATGCGAAAAATTCAGCCTGACGACATTGGCGCCCGCTTCAATAATCGCTTTTAGTTTTCCCCGCGATTCCGTTGCCGGCCCGACGGTGGCGATGATTTTTGTTTTTTTCATGTTATGTTAAAATTTTAGTTTAAAAAACTAAAACAAGCAACCCGAAAGAAGCTTGTTTTAATTTTTGAAGCTATTTAATAATCTCAAATCCGCCGATGACCGGCAGTTTTTTCATTTCGCCCTTGGCTCCGTTGATGATGCCCATAATGGCCAGCACGATAAGGATTATGCATCCGATCGGCAAAATAATGAACCAGCCGATAATAGGAATGATGCCGCCGACAATATTGACCGCGATCGCCGCCAGAAGCAAATTGAGTTGCTGATTGGCGTGAAATTTGGCAAACGGGCTGTTTTTTGCTTCAGTCACCAGCGGAATGAAAAAAAGAATCGGAATAATATAGCCGATAATGGCCATGGGTTTATTTTTTTCCGCATCGGATTGCCCGCCTTGCGGCTGCTGCGGAGCCTGTCCGGTTGTTTGTTCGTCCATACTACACCTCCTGTTCCAATTTATATTTAGTTCACTGATTTTATTGTAGCACGCCCTGCTGATTTGACAAATTGGCCGAAAAAGCGGAGAATTTTGGAAAATCCAAAACTAGGGAGGCGCAAATGAAAGCATATGTTCTTTTTATATTCCTTATATTCTCATTTTTTTCAGTCGACAAAGCAAATGCGCAGAAAGAATATTTCATTAGAATAAGCATATCCGCATGCCGGTTATGGCTTTATGAAAAAAATTACCAGGGCGATTTTATTTTGATTCGTGAATATATGGTCGCTACTGTTAAAAAAACCGAAAAGGGTTACCCGATCGGCAAAGGAAGGATAACAAAAATAGAGTTTAATCCCTCCTGGTATCCGACCCAAAGAACCATAAATGAATTTGCCAAAAAAGGAATATTTTTGCCAAAAGCGATTCCGCCCGGGCATAAACTCAACTATATGGGATCGTTCAAAATATATCTGTCGCACAATGTGCCCGGCAAAGGCGAGATTTTCCGGATTCACGGAACCAGAAAGGAAGATGAAGAGAAAATCGGAACACGAGCCAGTGGCGGATGCGTCCGACTGCTTAACTCCGAAGGAGAGGAATTGGCAAGAAAAATTTCCACGGGCACAGAGGTGGAAATTGTTTTATAGCGAAACAGCGAGCGGCATAGTTGCCGCTCTTTATTTTACCCGATTTCTTCCAGCTCCCTGATTATTTCTTCCGGCACGGGATTGTTTTTCGGACTCACGCCCGGATACCGCCAAGCCGATATGATGAGTTTTCTTCCTGCATCCTCTCTCCCTGAAAGGGAGAAAGTGGTCCCGCCAGGCGGGACCGGGTGAGGGTTAGGTTTTTTGGAATTTGGGATTTGAGATTTGGGGCTTGCTTTTCCTGAAAGTTTGTACATCGCCCAAATCTCGCTGCTCCAAACTTTCTTGCCATTTTTCGCATGCGTGCTTGCAGGCCCGCCTCGCTCCTGCCTCGCCGAGTCAAGGCGGGTCGATGAGCTTCGCACGAAGCGAGTCGAGGCAGGCTGCATGACTGCAATCGTATTTTTAACGATCCCCTCTTCCTTCCTTTGCGGATTGCGGATCACGCGCAAAACCCGCTGGGCCGTCAGTCTATGCTGTTTCATTTTAAATATGGAATGCCGCGTCCACTTGTATTTTTCCGTATTTTTGGGAATTTTGAATTGCATAATCCTTATT
>CAZUWD010000079.1:0-3519 GCA_964624015.1 uncultured Bdellovibrionales bacterium
AAGTGATTTCCGGCATGGAGGTAGTGGACAAAATTGAAAACGCCAAAACCGGAGCCAATGACCGCCCAGCGGAGGATATCGTGATTCAAGGCATCGAATTGATCAAGTAGCGCAAGCAATATGAGTATAAATTCAAGAAAGTTAACACCCTTGTCAACCTTTTTGTTTTTATAATATCCAGGTTTTTCTCAAAAAATTCAATTCCAAAAAGCTGAAATTATTGATAAACAAAATTTTGGAAAAATAAAAAAGTGATAATTTCTTGCATAGGAAATATTTTGGCGCCTTTAATTTTTAGTTGAATTGTTTAGCTATCGCTAGGTATTTAAACCAAATCATTTTTTATGTGAAAAAAGAGGCAGGGTTAGGTTCCGACGCCTGCCTTCGCTTTGTTTTGGCGCTTTGCTATAATGTGGTTATGGAAAAATTTCAAGTAAATCGAAGTGAAAAATTGCCTTCAGAAACGAAAAGAAGCTCAGTGTCAGACAAAATAAAGCCGAATTTTGTCAAGAGACACGAGGCTGGCAGAAAAATAAAAGAGAGGGGATTTGAGAAAATCAGCGATTTTGCCGTGTCAAAAATAACAATTGAAAAGATTGAAACCATGAATCGAAAGAGCGGCGATTATGTTTTTGAAAAAATTCAGGCCGAAAAAGTTTTTGGAAAAATAACGTATAGCTATACCATAAAATTATTGAATAATTAGATCCCTCGACTTTGCTCGGGATGACAAGTTAATGAGTAATAAGCCCAAAAAATTAATACTCATCGACGGCAATGCCATTATTCACCGGTCTTTTCACGCTCTGCCGCCTTTGACGACCAAAAAAGGCGAATTGGTCAACGCAGTTTATGGTTTTACTTCAACGCTGCTTTCCGTCATCGATAAATTTAAGCCGGATTATATCCTGGCAACTTTTGATCTTAAGGCGCCGACATTCCGGCATGAAGAATACAAAGAATACAAGGCGACGCGTATCAAAGCGCCGGACGAGCTGTATGCGCAGATCGACCGGGTGAAAGAGGTGGTCAGGACGTTTAATATTCCGATTTTTGAAAAAGAAGGATTCGAGGCTGATGATGTAATCGGTACGATGATTGCGCAATCAGAGAAATCAGTCGAATCGGTGGAAAATATTATCGTGACTGGCGATTTGGACACGTTGCAGCTTGTAAGTGAAAAAACCAAAGTGTATGCTTTGCGGCGCGGCTTGAGCGACACGGTGATTTATGACGAAGCGGCCGTCGAAGAAAGGTATGGCTTGAAGCCGGAACAGATTGTCGATTTCAAGGGGCTTCGCGGCGACGCGTCCGACAATATTCCCGGCGTCAAAGGCATCGGAGAAAAAACAGCCGCCGAGCTTTTGAAAAAATACGGAACACTGGAAGATGTGTATAAAAACCTGGACGAAATTAAGGGTGCGACTAAAGAAAAGCTGGAACGCGACCGGGCGCAGGCATTGTTAAGCAAGAAACTGGCGACAATCGCGACCAATGCGCCGGTTAAATTGAGCTTAAGAGAGGCTGTTACGCATGATTTTGAGCGCGATAGGATTGTAAAATTATTTCAAGAATTGAATTTTTTTAGTTTGATAAAACGCTTGCCGGATTCGTCACAAAGCCCGGCTTTAAGTCCGGAAAAACCGGGCTTTAAAAACGAATCCGGTGTAGCTGATTTTAAGTTTGAATTAATCACCGAAGACAAACTTGAAGAATTTATAACCGAGCTGGAAAATCAGGAGGAAATTGCGGTTTATCTGCGAACCACCGGGGATAAATATTATAACAGCGAATTGCTCGGCATTGCCTTCAGTTGGAAGACCGGCCGTGCCGCGTATATTGAAAAAAATCCGAAACACAAAGAGGAAATGAAAAAAATTCTAGGAAATCCAAAGATCAGAAAAATCGGCTACGATTTGAAATATGTTGTTGAGATTTTGCAAAAATACGGCATTGAGATGAAAGGCGGATTATACGATGTGATGCTGGCAGCTTATGTTCTGAATCCCGGAGGGAAAATTGAATTTAAAAATTTAGTGCTGGAAGAATTGGGCGAAGAAATCGAAGGTAAAAATAAAAGCGGGCAGTTGGGTCTGGAAATAGAAACTAATGAAGCAGTGGCGCAGAAAATTTGCCGGGCTTCAGATTATATTTTCAAACTGAAAAATATTTATGCCAAGAAAATAGACGAAACAAGCGCACTGCAGAACGAAAAAAATAATATAAAAAATGTTTTTGACAATTTGGAAATGCCGCTTATCCGGATTTTAGCGGATATGGAAACGGCCGGCATCAAAATGAATCCGGTCATTTTTCAGGGCATTTCCGAACAAATTGGAAAAAGGCTTTTGAATCTGGAAAAAAATATTTATAAACTGGCCGGCGCGCCGTTTAACATCAATTCGCCCAAACAGTTGACGGAAATTTTATTCGAAAAATTAAAATTGCCGACAACCGATATTAAAAAAGGCAAAACCGGATATTCCACTGCTTCCGCGGAGCTCAAAAAACTCAAAAAAGAACATAAGATTATCGAAAAAATTGAAGAATATCGGGAATTATTCAAGCTGAAAACCACCTATCTCGATACTTTACCGGAGCTTCTGGATGAAAATTCGCGCATCCATACTTCGCTTAATCAGGCGGTGACGGCGACCGGCAGGCTGTCATCATCCGATCCGAATTTGCAGAACATTCCGATCAAAACTGATCTGGGACAAATGCTGCGCACGGCTTTTGTGGCGGAAGACGGGTATAAACTGGTGAGCGCCGATTATTCGCAGATTGATCTGCGCGCGGTGGCGCATGTGTCAGGCGACGCAAAAATGATCGCAACATTTTTGAATAATGAGGATGTGCACCGGGCGACGGCCGCGCAGGTGTACAAAGTCAATATGAGTGAAGTTACGGAAAAAATGCGCTCGTCAGCCAAGGCGCTGAATTTCGGCGTCATTTACGGCATGAGCATCTTCGGCTTTTCTGAAGCGGCGGGAATAGAAAGAGACGAAGCCAGGAAGTTTATTGACGAGTATATGCTGAAATTCGAAGGCGTTGCCTGCTATATCCGCGAAACTAAAGAATTTGCCAAAAAGAACGGCTATGTGGAAACAGAGATGGGTCGCCGCCGCTATGTGCCGGAAATCAACTCGCCGAATTTCCAGGTGGCCAACGCCGGCGAGCGGATGGCCATCAATATGCCGATCCAGGGAATGTCAGCCGACATTGTGAAGCTGGCCATGATTGCGGTTTCTACGAATTACGAATCAAATACAAATGTGCGAATATTATTGCAGGTTCATGACGAGATTATTTTAGAGGTGAAAGAAAATATTGCCGAAGAAGATGCCAAAAAGGTCAAAGAAATTATGGAGAACGTTTATAAATTGCGCGTCCCGCTGGTTGTCAGCGTAAATATTGGCGACAATTGGGGGGAGATTTAACTCACAAATTGGCATAAATTATGGACAAATTGAAAAAAATCTTTATCATTTTTATGTTTAATTGAAATATCTTCAGATA
>CAZUWD010000080.1:0-3492 GCA_964624015.1 uncultured Bdellovibrionales bacterium
GAAAAAAACAAACCCGTCCCGCCTTTTCGGCGGGGCGGTTTTTGCTTTCCGGCAGGATTTGTGGTATGATAGCATTATGGACGCGGTGAAAATAAACAAAGGAATTCGGGCGATGGCGGACAAAATTGTCAAGGAATATCAGCCGAAAAAAATCATTCTTTTCGGTTCTTGGGCGTGGGGAAGGCCGACCAAGAATAGTGATGTTGATTTGCTTGTGGTGAAAAACAGCGAAAAAAAAGAATTGAGAGGCAAAGGGAATTAAGGGAAATGATTTCTGGAGAAAATTTTCCAGCATTGGATATTCTAGTCTATACCCCCGAGGAACTCGAAAAAAGCGTCAATGAATACGGAAATTTGTTTATAGAAGACATCTTACGCAACGGAAAGGTGATTTATGAAAAACCAAAAAACGCTTTTTCTATTGTTCTTCCGCGAAGACCACTAACTATTCTTCACTAAAATGACGACGAAATATGTAATAGATTGGTTCCGCCGCGCCGATGAAGACTTGGCTCTTGTTGAAGTGTTATCGAAAGAAAAATCTTTTTTGCCCAATCAGGCCTGTTTTCATTCGGAGCAGGCGGCGGAAAAATATTTGAAAGGTTTTTTGGCCCACCATAATTTGCATGTGAGAAAAATTCATGATTTGGAAATGCTTGTAGATGATTGTAAAAAAGTTGACGAATCTTTTGGAGAGCTACTGGAAGACGCCATGTTTTTGAATCAATTTTATATAGAAGCGCGATATCCCGACGATTATGTGGAATTCTCGCAAAGTGATGCCGAAGAAGCGTATGCGGCGGCGCAAAGAATCAAGAATTTTGTGTTAGGGAAAATAAAATAAAAAATCAAAACCAAAAAAATGCTTATAATTTTTTTCATTCTGGGTCTTATTGTCGGCAGCTTTTTGAACGTGGTCGTGTACCGGCTGAATGTAGCCGAGACGATTCTGGGTCGTTCCAAGTGCCCGCATTGCAAAAGAAAAATCCGATGGCAGGATAATATTCCGCTTTTGAGTTTCGTTTTGCTCAAAGCCCGCTGTCGTGATTGCGAAGAAAAAATTTCCTGGCAGTATCCGCTGGTTGAAATTCTGACCGGAATTGTTTTCGCGGCGACAGCGGCTTTTTTTCTGCCGGATCAGTCCGCCGCTTCCTGGTTTTCCGCCGTTTTCTATCTCGGCCTTTTTTCCATTTTGATAATTATCGCGGCATATGACTTTCAGCACATGGAAGTGCCGATGCTGCCGCTTTGGCTGGGAGTCGGCTGGTTCTTCGCTTTTTGGCTGTTATCCTCCGGTCCGGATTCGGGACTGGCTGAAAAAATTTTCTCCGGCGGGCTCTGGCCTTTTCTTCTCTCCGGAGCGGGTGCTTTTCTTTTCTTTTTCGCACTGTCATACGGCTCCAAAGAAAAGTGGATGGGGGCAGGAGACGCTTATGTCGCGCTGCTCGGCGGGCTTCTAGCCGGCTGGCCGGGAGTCATTTTTATGATCGCCCTGGCTTCCATGATCGGTTCGTTCGCCGGCATCGCGCTTATTATCGCGAAAAGAAAAACGTTGAAAAGCCGACTGCCTTTCGCGCCCTTTCTGGCGGCCGGCGCGGCACTGACGGTTTTTTTACCGCAGATTTTTCCCGGGCTGAAATTCTGGCTTTGGTGTTTTTGATTTGTCGCCACTCGCCGTGATTTTGGCGCATAATCAGCAATTTTTTATGAGACATAAGAAGAGGCCAAAAAAATGCAAAAAAGCCTACAGCATGATTGAAGTGCTGACAGTCATCGCCATTATCGGCATAATGACTTCAGTTGCGCTTGTTTCGCTGGGCGGCGCCAGAGAACAAAAACAAGCGGAAGTGGCGGCGCGGCAAGTGGCGGCCGCTTTGCGTGAAGCGCAAAACAACGCGCTTTCCGGCAAAGGAGCCGGCCCTTCCTGCCGGGAGTATATTTTTAATTATGTCGCGGGCTCTTCCGGTTACAGTATTGGAAATGAAGTCGGATGCGCCAATCCGGCAGTGAATTACACTCTGCAAAACAGCGTTATTTTTGAAAATACGAGCTTGGGGCCGATTTCTTTTGTTATTCCTTTCGGAACAACTGCCGGAGGAACGATTAATTTGAGAAAAGGATCAAGCTGCGCGAGTGTCACGGTGAATAATTCGGGAAACATAACCGAAAGCGCGGTTTCAACTTGTCCGTAGCACAAAAATGAAAAAAACAAAGAAAAAATTTACAGGCGGATTTTCCATGATAGAGCTTCTGCTTTCCATTTCCATCCTGACTATCGGCCTTCTGGCAGTAATGGCGCTTTTTGTCAGCAGTATCCGGGAATCAATGGACAGCCGCAACCAAGTTATTGCCGCGGAAATGGTGCAGGAAGGAATCGAGCTGGTCAGGAATCTGCGGGACACCAATATAGTTTTAGGCACAAGCGCTTTTGATAACTTTCCCAATAATGACAGTAATAATTGCCGCATTGACTATATGGCGGATAATCTTGGAGGGTCGGCATGCAATAGTTCTTCAAACAGCAAGGATATTTACCTTAATGCCAATAATTTTTACGATCACAATTCAAGCGGAAATCCGACGCGGTTCAAGCGGAAAATAATGGTGACTTACGATACCAGTTCGGCAAGCACTGCCGCGCAAGCGGAAATAACCGGTCTTGTGATTTGGGGAGATTCGAATATTTACGATTTTTTTCCTGCAAACTGCACAACCGCATCCAAATGCGTTTATGCGCGAACTATTTTAGTTGTCCGATAGAGGCGCTGGCATTGTTTGCGCTCCGTTGGACGAAAAAACAAAACCAATGAAAGGAAAAAAACGGAAAACAAAAAGAGTCAAAAAAGGGTTTACGCTGGTGGAGCTTATTATGGCTATTTTTGTTTTTTCTTTGCTGATGACGGCGGTAACCGGAATTTTTGTAAAATTGTACTGGAGTTACCGCAATGCCAAGGCCATCCAGAGGGACGCAGAAAACGCTCAATTCGCCTTGAATATGATGGCCAAAACATTGCGGACAAGCAGGATAATAATTCCTGCAACAAATTCTTCTGCGGCAGCCGATATAACTGTTTATGATTATTCAAGACCAAGCTTCAAATGTATCCGCTACCGCTTTAATGCGGGAAGCTTGCAGACAGGCTCTTTTGACGCGGCGGATGAAGCCAGCTGTTCTGTTTCGGATCAAAATTTGGCACCAATGACCACCGGCATCGTAACCGGACAATTCAATATCATTCAAAATTCAGTATCGGCGGTCGGAAAAGTGACCATATCCATGGAGGTTTGCCCGCCAGGCGGGTGTTCGGGAGGCGATATCAGCGACCGCGTCCGGATCCAGTCCGCCGTTTCTCTGCGCAATTACACGGAAGCCGCGCCGTAACATTTGTCCGACGGGCTTAGTTTTGCTAAAATTAATCAAATCAAAAGCATGCTTGAATCAAAAAACAAAATTGAAAAGAAAGGTTCTGTTCTGATTTTTGCCCTGATTGT
>CAZUWD010000081.1:0-3431 GCA_964624015.1 uncultured Bdellovibrionales bacterium
AAGTTGTCTGAATTTAATTGGTAAAGTTAGTTTAGTAATTCAAAGTAATTACTTTGAATTACGAACATTTAAAAATAACTTTTATTGGAAAAATTGCCACAACGCGGAAAATTCTTTTCAGGCGGTACCTGGGCTCCAGAATCAGCCGCCAGAACCATTCCATGCCCACGGTGCGCATTGGAGCCGGCGCACGTTTTATTTTCCCGCTTAGAAAGTCAAAGCTGCCGCCCACGCCCATCACTAGCCTTATTTTACTATTTTTCAGTGATTTTAGCGAATGCAAAAATTTTTCCTGATGCGGCGCGCCAAAAGCGCAAAAAATGATGTTGTTGCGGATGGCTGAAAGAAGCGCAGCGGCCTCATCATTTTTTTCCGCACTAACATAAGATTGCTTCGCCGCTTTGCTCCCCGCAATAACAACGGTTTTATTCATATCAGCTCCGGAAATTTCCAGTTTTGGATATTTTTTTAAAATCGCCTCTCTGGTTTCCTTCCAGGTTGACAACCCCTCCTTATCGGCCGCCAAAAATATTGACAAGTTTTTTTCCGCCGCTATTTTTAGAACTTCATCCATCAAATCCACGCCGGCGATGCGTGTTTTCAATCTTTTTCCGAATCGCCAAAAAGCAAACTTGATGCCGATTCCGTCTGCCACATTCAAATCACATGTGTTTATTATGTTTTTAAACCCGTCGTCCCTTTGCGCTTTCAAAATAAATTCCGGGTTAACCGTCGCAATTTGATGGAACTTATTATTCGACAAAAAGACGTCGATTTGTTCGGTTATTTCTTCTTTTAATAAATTATCAACTCTGATTTTCAAAATATCCATTTCGTTTTTTGTGTCCATATGTGGTTATAAGGAAATCTATTTTAGCAAGCAGGATTCAATGGTTGAATATTCCTGACTGTCTCCTGAAAAATCACTGGCCATTATATCTACTGATTCAACTGCCACATTCACGGAAAACTTTTTTTCAATCGTTGGTTTCTCTGGAAGTTTAGTCCATTTTTGCGCCCGAATGCGGCCGAGGGTGACATGCGGCCGGAATTTTTTTTTGCCGGAATTAAATATTCCCAGCGCCTTTTCAATATTTTCCTGCAAGCTCTTCAGTCCCTCACTCGCCTCCCCTACCAGCCAAATAACTTTAGGATTGCCGTTGTGCGGAGCAAATTCAATTTTTTTGAAACTTAAATCCATGATTTCCGAATGTTCTGCCGCTCGCGCGACTTTTTGACAAATTTCCAAAAGATCCTCATCTGGAATAAAACCCAAAAATAAAAGCGTAATGTGAAGATTTGATTCCCTGACCCATTTAACCGGCAAATTCCGCCACTCCCCAATTGCACACGCAAGCCTTTTTTTATCCCTTTCCGGCAAATTAATGCTCACAAAAATCTTACGCCTCATAATAAAATATTCCGTTTCCTTATGTGGTTATATGGAAATACGTTATCCTAAAATATTTCGCAAAAAGCGGTACTGGGGATACTTATCCAGCACATCCTTGATTTCTTTTCTTTTTTCCTCCCGTGTTTTTAGTTTTGTTTTAAGCCAGCGGTTATAATCCTCGTCACGATGCAGCCAGCGATCGGTTTTGGTTATAGTCTGATTGCTGACTTTTAATCTTTTTCGAATTATCTCATAATTTCCCTCCTCCAGAAGCATCTGCGCGATTTGAATCCGCCGGGCGGCCATCAGCACTTCGCTTGGCGTCAACAAGCCCAGAAAAAAATCAACAACTTCTTTTTTATTTTTCAAGCCGGAAACGATTTCAAAAAAATTTCCGATAATCTTGTATTTTTCATTTTTTTCCAAAAAATGCGGCTTTATTTGGGCATATCATTCTTTTTAAAAATTATTCCTTATTTTTTGCAATTAGTGCCCTGTCCTTATTTTATGTCAAAGTTATGTCTATGTCCATATAACCACATATGGACATAGACAACCAAAAACATCCATGAGCTTCAGATGTCCATATGTGGTTATATGGACATCTGCTATGATATGCCGGAAGGGAAAATTTTTGGATCGTATTTCCGGAAAAATTTCAAATGCTTATATAGCGAACTTCTTTAACTTGGGCAGGCAAAGGTATTATTTAAAGCTATATTTCAATATTTATTTGTCCGCCGGTCCGCAAGCTGGTAAAATCGATCTATGACAAGCAAGAAGAAATATATCATCGACGTCGCACCGCTAACCAAAATTCCGATGGACAAAAATCCGTCTTTTTCCTATCTCAGCGAACGAGAGCTGTCACCCGGAACATTGGTTTCCATCCCCCTCTTTCGCAGAAATATTGAGGGGATCATTTTGGGCAGCCGTGCTGATTTTCATCGCCTGGGAAACATAGAATTAAGAAAAATAAATAAAGTTTTGGAAGAAAATTTTTTGGATGAAAATCAATTGAAGCTGGCACAATTCGTTTCAGATTATTACTTCTCCCCTCTTGGGACAGTTCTCAAGGTTTTTGTTCCCAAGCGCGTAAAAGCCAGAAATAAAAATCATGTTCTAATCACCAGGATTATAAAGAAAAAAATCAGCTTAAATAAAGAACAAATCAGCGCAATCGATGAAATAGCCGGCAACCGATACAAAAAACCGGATACGAAATATCTGCTGTTTGGCCCCGCCGCTTCCGGCAAAACAGAGGTTTATATCCATTCTATCCTGAAGATACGAAAACGCAATCCGGAAGCTCAATTTTTAATTCTTTTGCCGGAACTGATCCTCGCTCCGCAAGCCATTGAAAGATATTCAAAATATTTTAATCCTGAGGAAATCATTCTGCTCCACAGCAAAATTTCCAAAGGACAATTTTATGCCCATTGGCAAAAAATCAAATCCGGAAAAGCTAAAATCATCATCGGCTCGCGCATGGCCGTCTTTGCGCCTTTTAAAAAACTGGGTTTGATTGTTATCGATGAAGAACAGGATATGTCTTTCAAGCAATGGGACATGAACCCGCGCTATGATGCGCGTACGGTCGCGGAAAAATTGGGAGAAGCGCACAGTTGTCCACTGGTTCTGGGATCGGCCACGCCGCGCATCGAGAGCTTCTGGAAAGCAAAAACAGGAAAATATAAGATATTGGAATTGCCCCGATTGGCAGAAATCAGACCTTCGCGAATCAAAGATCGGATTCCTGCCATTGAATTGCTTGACATGAAAAAAGAACGATGGGGAAAGAACTACTCCCCTATTTCCAAAAAACTGCGTTCGGAAATCGCCTACACGCTCAAAAACAACTTGCAGACAATTTTGTTCATAAACCGCCAGGGCATGAGTGCATTTTCCATTTGTGCCAATTGTAAGGCAGTTTTGAAGTGTCCAAGGTGCGACCGCGCACTGGTTTATGATGAAAAAGGAATTTATCGGTGCATTTACTGCGCTTATAAAACTTCTATTTTACCCGAATGCCCGAAAT
>CAZUWD010000082.1:0-3417 GCA_964624015.1 uncultured Bdellovibrionales bacterium
TTCGCCGAACGGCTGTACCGGAGGAGATCCGGATGATTTGCAAAGAAATTGCACGCCCGGAGGCGAAAGCGAGCCGGAAGTAACCAATTCTGACCGCCCGATTAAAATCGAAGGCAATAAAAGCAATTTTGGCAAATCCAAGTCGTATTATGCCGATGATCGCAAAATATCTTTTCAGGGCGGAAATTCCGACATTGCCAACGGCAAAGTCAAGATTCTAGAAGACGGAAATGTCAAAAGAGAAGTGGATGTGGATGGAAATGGCAACTGGAAGACCAGCTACAAGGCTAAAAAAGACGGAACCTATGAATTTAAGGTGCAGTATTTCAACAGTTCTGGAGAAATTGTATCCGAATCCAGGGCGCAAAAAGTGAAAATTGATACTGATGATCCGAAATTTACCGATCTTCCGCTGGCGCTGACCAAGCGGCGCGGCGAAAAGATCTGGTGGAAAGCCGAAGATAAGAGCGGCAAGATTGACAAATTCGAAGTCAGTTTCCTGGGCAAGAAAAAAGAAACAGGCAAATATTTCTTTAACGTTCCGGCTGACGCGCCGCGCGGACCGCATATTCTGAAGGTCAAAATTTACGACAAAGCCGGCAATACCGCGACCAGAAGAGTGACAGTTTTTGTCAGGTAGTCTTTAGGCATAAAAATGACCACAAAAAACCGCCCTCCGGGCGGTTTTTTTATGGTATAATATAAAAATAAAGGACTCGCGTCCGATTATTGCCAAAACTTATTTATTTTTGAAAAAAATGGACTGGCTGCTTATTTCAATTGTCGCGTATTTTCTTATTGCGCTTCAGGTGATTCTGGATAAGTTTATGCTGACTTCGCGCCGGGTGGCCCGACCGGAAACATTTACTTTTTACACGGGGCTTTTAAGTTTTTTTACCTTGTTTATTTTTTTGCCGTTCGGGGGAGTGCGCATTATTGCTCCGGATTCTCTTCTGGTGGCCGGATTGTCCGGAATCATTTTTATTTTCGGAGTATATTTTATTTTTACCGCTATTCAGAAAAACCAGGCCAGTCAGGTGATTCCGGTCAGTGGTGCCGCCATTCCAATTACTACCTATCTGGTGTCGCTCGTTTTATTCGAAGAGTCGTTAAGCGCCGGACATTTGGCGGGCGCTGTTTTTTTGGTTTTGGGTGGATTGTTAATTTCTTTTGATCTGCCGCTCAAGATCAACCGGAGAAAATTTTTCCGGGGTTTCTGGCCTTCGGTTGCCGGCGGTTTGCTGCTCGGCATCGCCTTCAGCCTTTTTAAGTTTCAATATGACAATGACAATTTTGCCAATGTTTTTGTCTGGACCAGACTGGGTCTTTTTTGCGGAGCATTGATGATGCTTTTGTTTCCAAATTGGAGGCATTCAATAATTTCTTCCTTGAAAAATTTCGGCAGCGACCGCCGGGAAAATTCCAGAACAGGAGCGCTTTTTGTTTTTAATAAAATTTTGGGCGGAACCGGCTCTTTGGGTCTCAATTACGCTATTGCGCTGGGCAGCGTTACCTTGGTCAATGCCCTGATTGCCGTGGAATTCGTTTTTGTTCTTTTACTGGGCCTCATTTTTTCCGTGTGGCATCCTTCGCTTTTCAAGGAAAGCGGAAAATTTTGGGACGTCGCCCAAAAAATTGCGGCGACAGCCGTCATTGCCGCGGGGATTTTTATGATTTCCTGACATCTTTGAATTACGAAACCATAACTCTTGTCATTGCGAACGAAGTGAAGCAATCCCGTAATACGAGTGAAAATCCGAGATTGCCGCGGTCGTCCCGCGGCGGGACTCCCTCGCAACGACAGATATTATTGAATTTCGTAATCCAATATAACGAAAGGAGAAATATAATTGCCGAAAAATATGCTGATCGAAAAAATCAAAAAAATATTCAAAAAATTTTTCAGGTTTTCCGGAGTGGCCGCACTGCTTCTGATCCCGCTCTTTCTCGGTCTTTTGATTTATTTCAACTTGCCGGTGGACATCCGGAATGAAAATGCGGAGCTGGGAGTGACTTTTTCGGCCCGATACGCTCGGGATATCGGTCTGGACTGGCGGGAAAACTATTCGGCAATTCTTGACGAGCTTGGCGCTAAAAAAATCAGAATTCCCGTTTATTGGGACTTGGTTGAACCGGAACCGCGGCGTTACGATTTTTCTGATTTAGACTGGCAAATTTCCGAAGGAGCAAAGCGTGATGCTGAAATAATTTTGACAATCGGACAAAAAGTTCCGCGCTGGCCCGAATGCCATATTCCGCAATGGGCCAAGGGCGATGATGAATTAAAAAAACAGGCATTGCTCGAAATTATTTCCCGTACAGTTGAGCGCTATCGGGATGAATCAGCTGTGAAATACTGGCAGATTGAAAACGAGCCCTTTCTGCCTTTCGGCATCTGCCCGTCGCTGGACGTGGATTTGCTTGACCGGGAAATAGCGCTGGTGCGGTCGCTTGATCCTTCGCGCCGGATCATCATAACTGACAGCGGCGAGTTGAGTTTGTGGGTGCGCGCGGCCAAGCGAGCCGATGTATTTGGCACGACTATGTATCGTACCATATTTAACGAAAAAATCGGCTATTTTGATTATCCGATTGGTCCCAGATTTTTCCATTTCAAATATTTTCTTATTCGGGTGCTGGCCGGACAGGATCGGGCTATTGTTATTGAATTACAGGGAGAGCCGTGGATCAGCGGTTGGACCACCAGCAGGCCATTGGAAGAACAATTCAATTCCATGAACGCCGAAAAACTTATGGACAACATTGATTTTGCCAAAAAAGCCGGTTTCCCGGAAATCTATTTATGGGGAGCGGAATGGTGGTGGTGGCTGAAAACTCAAAAAAACGAGCCGTCTTTGTGGGACGCGGCAAAAATATCATTCAGGCGGAATGAAAGCTGAGAATATAAAATATCATTTTATCATTGCTCTTATTTGTGCGGCCATTTTTTTCGCGGCGGCTTTCGGCGTGGAAAAATACGCACAAATTTTTGCTGTCAATACCAGGCTGGAAAAAACAGAGGAGATCAGGCCGGACGAAAAGGTTGTTTTGAGTTTTTCCCAGCCGATTTTAACGATGGCAAAAGCCGGCAAAATTGCCATTGAACCGAAGACCGGCTTTCGCATCCGTTGGAGCGCGGACAAAAAACAGCTCTTGATTGAGCCGGAAAGTTTTTGGCGGCCGGAAACGAATTATCGCCTTGTCTTTTTCGGAAGCAGAAGCGTTATGCTTACGAAAGCAAGCACGGCCGTTTTCGGCTTTTCAACGGTCAAATATCCGGACGTTTTTGATGTTTACCCGCATGACGGGCAGAAAGATGTTTTGCTTGACATTGAGGATCCGATTGTCGTGGATTTTGACAGGTCAACCCGGGGATTCTTCATTAAATTCTTTTTTAGTCCGGATCTGGATGTTGCC
>CAZUWD010000083.1:0-3401 GCA_964624015.1 uncultured Bdellovibrionales bacterium
TTTATGAGACCGCTCCGGACTTGTTTTTCGAAGTTCCGATTATAAACATCGATTACCGCAGCAACAATGAAAATTTCGGCCAAATCAATATTGTGGATATTATGGCCTCATCCGTGAGTGAAATAATGTTCAACCTGATTGAAGACGCCGATTATGCGGCGATTGACAGGATCGTTGCCAATTGCCTGCTGGCCGGCATAATCAGCGCTACTGACAGTTTCCAGAAAAAAAACACTACTCCGCGCGCTCTTCTTTCCGCCGCCACACTGATGGATCGCGGCGCCGATCAGCAGGAAATCATCCGCTGGCTTTACAAAACGCAGCCACTCAACATTCTCAAGCTTTGGGGGCGGGCAATGACTAATATAAAATGGGATGAAAAAGCGCATCTGGTCTGGACGGAACTGGGAGTGGAAGATTTTGTCCAAAGCCGGACTTCGCCCGCGAACATTCCGGCTATTTTGGAAAAACTGGCTGAAAATTATTCCGAAGGTAAAATTTTTGCGGCATTCTGGAATGAAACGCCGAGTTTGACGATTGCTAAAATAAAGATCAGCGATCCGGAACTTCTGAAAAGAACCCGGCTTTTTTTGGACGGCACGGCGAAAAAAGATCTGCTGGAAATCAAAATCCCTTCTGCCAGCCTTGCTGGCGCATCGGAACAAATCATAAAAAAAATAAAAGAGTTGGGAATATAAAAACAGCTTGCAAGAAACTGTTTTGCGCCTAAGTTTATTTTTATTTCACATCTCCGTCACTCTTTCCACTTCGGCCATCGTCGTTTCGCCTTCCAAAACCTTGAGGACGCCGTCCTGCGCCATCGTCAACATGCCGTTTTCCACCGCCTTGTCGGTTAATTCATTAGTCACTGCATGGCGCAAAATCAAATCCTGGATGTCGCGGTCGATAACAAAAACTTCCGCAATAGTCGTCCGTCCTTTATAGCCGAGTCCGTTGCATTTGCCGCAGCCCTTCGGCTTGAAAATTTTTCCGGCCGCTGATATCTTAACGCCGGCTTGCGGCGAAATTGTTTGTATAATCTTTTCTATTTTTTCTTTTTCCGCATCGGTTATTTTTTCCTCTGTTTTGCATTCGCAAAGTTTTCTGACCAATCGCTGCGCGATGAAGCCGTTGACGGCGGAAGCGATGTCGGTTTCCGAAACACCCATATTAATGAGTCTTTGCACCGCGCCGGCGGCGTTGTTGGTATGAATGGTCGAAAGCACCAGGTGGCCAGTGAGCGCCGCCTGCACCGCGATCTGCGCCGTTTCCGAATCGCGGATTTCACCGATCATCATAATGTCCGGATTCTGGCGCAAAAGCGCGCGGAGCGCCGTGGCAAAAGTATAACCTTCTTTGTCATTGACCGGCGTTTGCAAAATGCCGGACAGCTGGTATTCGATCGGATCTTCCACGGTGATGATTTTGACTTCGGGTTTATTGAGAATTTTTAAAATGGCATAGAGCGTCGTGGTTTTTCCGCTTCCGGTCGGCCCGGTATTCAGCACCACGCCGTTGGGTTTTTCGATTTCCCGGATTATTTTTTGTAAATTCTGCTCCCGGATGCCCAGTTTTTTAAGATCGAGTTCCACCGAAGATTTGCTCAAAAGCCGCATCACCACCGTTTCGCCGTAGCCGCCGAGGATTATTGATACGCGCACATCAATCGATCTTTCTTTCACATCGGAAATTTCATCGTCGAATTTGATGGAGAAACGGCTGTCAATCACTCCTTCGCGCACTTCTGTCTTGACCCCGGAAAGCAGTTTGATTTCACCCAAAAGAGCGGGGTAGGCGTTGAGCGGAACAGACGCCACTGTCTGCAGGATGCCGTCGATGCGAAATCTGATTTTGACATCTTCTGCTCCCGGTTCGATGTGGATATCGCCGACGCCCAGCTCAACCGCCGCCGCAAAAATTATTTTATTGACCTCCGTCGTTTTGGCGGCGGAAACCTGTTTTTGCAGTTCATTGAAATCATGCAGGCTCGCAACGGCTTTTTTAAAGTTTTCCCGGCCTACCATGATGCCGTGGCCGAGAGTTTGCGCCATCAATTTTTCATAAATTCCTTCCAAAAAATCGCCTTCGCCCGTCACTCTTTTCACCTCATCAATCGAAGTGACGCCTTCAATAGCCTTCAGGATTCCATCCTGGAGCATGGTAACCATGCCGGATTCGAGCGCCGCCACAGTCAGTTCTGTTTCGCCCGCCATCTCCATTACCAGTTTTTCAATTTCTTCGTTGATAGTCAACACTTCAAATATGCCGATGCGCCCTTTATAGCCGAGACTATTGCACTTCGGGCAGCCTTTGGGCCGGTACAGTTTCGGGATTTCTTTGGGAATATCCAGTTTGGCTTTGGGTGAAATAATAGACAATATTTTTTTGAGCGAATCGACTGATTCTTTGGCCGGCGCATATTCCTCTTTGCAGGAACATAATTTCCTGACCAATCTTTGGCCGATAAGCGCGTTGACTGACGGCGAAATAAGCGACGGCTTGACTCCCAGCTCAATAAGCCGCGGCAAAGTGCCGACAGCGCTGTTGGTGTGGATAGTGGAAAGCACCAAGTGCCCGGTGAGCGCCGAATTGACGGCGATGTCGGCTGTTTCTTCGTCGCGAATTTCGCCTACCAGAATTACATCCGGATCTTGCCGGACGATAGCGCGCAGTCCCGTTGCGAAAGTATAGCCGCGCGATTTTTCAACTTGAGTCTGCGAAATGCCCGTAACTTCATATTCAATCGGATCTTCGATGGTGATGATTTTTGTTTCCGGATTGTTGAGTTTATTGATGATGGCGTAGAGCGTGGTAGTTTTGCCCGAACCGGTCGGCCCGGTCGTCAGAATCATGCCGTTTGGCGCTTGAACCTGTTTTTGTATTTCTTCATAGGCAAGCCCGCGCAGTCCCAAATTTTCCACATCCACCCTGATGGAATCCGGATCCAGAAGGCGCATCACGATCGATTCGCCGAAATTGCCGGGAATTAAAGACACGCGGATGTCTACTTTCTTATCGGCTAGTTTTACCTCGAAAGTTCCGTCCTGCGCGATGTCGCGCAGATTTATTTTCATTCCGCTCATCATTTTGATGCGCGAAATTATCTGCTTAGAAACACTTTGCGGGAAATCAGCCACGTCGTGCAGCACGCCGTCAATGCGGTAGCGCAAGCGGATGGTTTTTTCCTCCGGTTCGATGTGGATGTCGCTGGCGCCGAGTTTATACGCCCCGCCCATAATCACATTCAAAATCTGCGTGGTCGGCAGCTCATTAATCCTCTGCTTGAGCGCCATGAGGTCTTTGAGCTCCGCGTCGAACTTTTCCAGTTCTTCGCCGGTAAGAGTGACGCTTATCTGCGTCAAAACATCGGTAAAAACTATTTTTTTGTATTTTTCCTGGAT
>CAZUWD010000084.1:0-1428 GCA_964624015.1 uncultured Bdellovibrionales bacterium
TTTTGATGTTTCGAATCAATTTGGCGACGGACGGAGTGCGCAGGGTGCGGTGAAATATAAAAATTTTGAATTTACCGGCGTAGCGCGGCAAAAAAGGGTTGTCCTGAAGCATGACGGAGGCTTTCAGTCCGTGCAGATTGAATTCCTCAGCCTGGTTATACGCCCGGTAATGTGCGCTGTCGCCGATTCCGCCGGTGATAATGAGGATGTCTCCCGGCTTTGCCTGCAGAATTGTTTTGAAAAAAAGCGACAAATAATTCAAAATCCTCCGTCCGCCGGCAATAGGGCCGTCGCGGCGAATAACAGCGAAAGCTTTCCCGATTTTGATCAGCAGCAATTTCATGGTTAGCCAGTCAATTTTAATACATTAACCACCCATTTCCTAAAGGGAACCTTTAGGAGGCTTGGGAAGCGGGCTTATTTCTGGAATACAAACTTCAAATCCCCTGTCAGTGTTCCTGATTGTTCAAATTCGCCCTTGTCATTTTTGATCCTGATTTTCACCGGAACCGTTCCCGCGCCGGATTGTTTTTGAATCAGCAGGCGGTAGTCGTCGCTCTTGATGCGGTCAGGCAGTTCATATTTTATCACGGCCTCCGTCTCTCGCCCGATGAGGACATGCAGGATAAATCCGAAATATGTTTTGCCCAGATCCGTGCCGATGTTGGGATAGCTGACCATTTTGCGGTCAAGGAGCTTGGCTCCCTCGGGAACATAAATCCGCAGATAGGAATGGTAGTCGCTGGTGCGCCAGTCACCATAAGGCGCTGTGTTCCGGTATTTTATTTTCAAAGTCACCACAGGCTTTTCTCCGGTAAAGTCAACTTCATATTCCATATCGCGCCGCATAAAGTAGTCGGTTTTCAAGGCGCCCATATTAGCGTCCACCGCCATCAGGAAGTCTCCGCTCCAGTCTTTTGCCACTCGCCCGCTCCACTGGACCGAATTGGCGATTTCCTGAAGTTCGGGATCGGAAAAATTGAGCATGATATTTTTGTTTTGCATTTCTTCGTGAGCCAGCTTTGCGATTTCCGGAATATTTCCCAGAGAAAAAAGTTTTTCAAAAATAACCGGCGCCATTTGTTTCATAATGGCTTTGCGGTTTTGGGTGTCCAGTTCCGGATCCATCAAATAGGCCTTTTCCACTTTTTCCTCAAGTTTCAAAACCGCGTTTTCCGAATTGAATTCAATCCCCCAGACCGTAATCGGGCCTGTCAGTCGCAAAATATCGTTCAAAACTGTGGCGTTGACGGCGATTACTCCCTCGAATTGCGAGCTGTCGCGCCCGCTCAAGCGGTAGAAATATTTGGCCTTTTCCGCGTTAATTGGAAAATCCGGGGAAAAATTGGAATCGCGAAACTTCCACTTTTTCGTTTGCATCATTTTCTGGAACGGATATGGTGCCGGTATTTTGGCGGTAATGCGCTG
>CAZUWD010000084.1:1458-3363 GCA_964624015.1 uncultured Bdellovibrionales bacterium
TCAAGCAAGTTGGCGTCCTCGACAAAGGTGGAAATTAGCTCCCCATCCCTGATTTTCAAAATCGCGTATTGTCCAAGAAAACCTCCGCCGGGACGCAATTCCATATTGTTCTGCAAAAGCACCAAGAAAGTTCTGGTCCGGCCGTCTTTCTGCGAAAAGTTTTCCACTAGGCGGTTAAGGGCGTGCAGTTCCTTTTGTTTGTCCTCCTCAATCAGGAGAAGGTTGGAAAAACGATTGAGAAGATCAATTGATTTTATGGCGATGATGCTTTTATTTTCGGAAACAAATGAAAACAAAAAAAATCCGCCTGCCACAAGAAGCAATAAAGCGGCCAAAATCACGGCTTTTTTGCGGAACAAGTATTTTTTCATTTATACTCTTTTTTATTATAAGCCAAAATATAAGTCTTGTCGATTTTTTCCGCCGATTTCAGCCAGCTTAGTTCGCGCGCTTTTTCCTTATTGAAAGCTCCCATTGTCGCGATTTTTTCGCGGTGTCCGGCCAGATAAATAATGACGGCGGCAATTCCGGAGCCGGAAATTTCCCGGGAAAAAAATCCGCCGGTTTCCAGATAATTCCGGTTGTTGGGCCGGTCGAAACAAACCACCGGCAGTCCGGCTGCCATATATTGCAGTATTTTTCCGCTGGCCTGATGTGTGGACGAGTCTTTGGGATCAATGCCGATGTCGGAAGCCGACAATATTTCCGGCAAATCAAAATAGTCTAAAGGGTTGACAACGCGCACTTGTCCGCCGAAATTGTTTTCCGTTATGAATTGCCGCATTTCTTCCGCCGGGAAACCTCCGATTATGAAAAAGACATCTTTCCTTGCCGATAACACCTGCCGCATAGCCTCGTAAAGATAAGAGGTTCCTTTATTCGGCACCAATGCGCCGGTATAGGCCGCAATTAATTTGTCCAAAGGAAAACCCAGCTTTTTTTTCAGCTCGTTTTTTTCCGGCAAATGCCGGTAGTAGTCCAAATTGACGCCGTCCAGAACGGTTTCAACTTTGCCGTCCCGGCGAATTTTTTTTATTTCTTCCGTGTTTTCCCATGAGCTGGTTACCGCATAATTCCCCCGGTTGTCGATCCAGTGTTCGATTTTTTCAAACAATTTTTTTATCCATCCGCTTTTGAGATACGCATGTGAAACCATTTCTCCGGTCAGGCTTCCATGAAAGTCGGCGATCAGTTTTATTTTGCGCCAAAACAAAAGCTTTTGCACCAGCCAGCCGATCAAAACGCCTTCATGGAGGTGGGCGTGAATAATGCCGGGTTTTTGCGTGCGCGCAAGGCTGAAGGCTTTGCGAATAAGCATTATATCCAGAATTATTTTTTGCCAATCCGGCCCGGCTTCCAGTTTTTTATACCAGAAAAGCAGGCGCTGAATACGCCGGACATCGATTTTTGTTTCCGCATCCTGGCGGATATCCTTTCCAATGTGGTAAGTCGCAATTGTTATTTTGTGTCCCAATTTTTCCAGCGCCAGCGCTTCTTCAAGAATGCGGATGTGCGTTCCGCGGTCGGAAAAAAAAGGAGTCGGAGCAATAACTAGAATCTTCATATTTGAAATTTTATCTTAAAATTAAGCGTTTGGCAAAAGCCGTTTTTGACGGTATAATCGCTTTATGAAAACTAAATTACTGCGAATTTTAACAGAAAAAAAAGAATTAGTTTTAGTTTGCGTGCTTTCCGCCGGCGCCGTTTTTTTGTTTTCAATTTTTTCCACTCCCTCCGTTTTTTCCGGCCGCGACCAGGGCGCGCTTGCCGAAGCTGCTATCCGTCTTTCACAGGAACACTCCCTGAAGTTCAAAAGCGCTGCCAGCGAGGAGTTTTTTGGCATTTACGAATCCGGCAAGGCCTTGAATTTTCCGGGGTTTTTCTACACAAAAAACGGCGAGTTGA
>CAZUWD010000085.1:0-3335 GCA_964624015.1 uncultured Bdellovibrionales bacterium
AAACTGCTCCAGTGGCAGTTTTTAATTTATATATGCGAAAATTTTTTAATTTCATCTAAAATTACAGATTCCGCTTCCGCTATTTTTTTTCTTTCTTTTTCCATAAGCTTTTGCAAAACAAAATCAGCGGTATCAATCAAAAGTGGCTCTTCCGGTTTGATGCCGACGCGCACGCGCTTGAATTTTTGGGTGCCGAGTTTTTCAATTATGTCCTGCACGCCGTTATGTCCGGCCGAGCGGGAATCGGCCGCAATCCGGTATTCGCCGGCCGGAATGTCAAGGTCGTCATGAATAACGACCAAGTCGTCAGTCGTGAGTTTGAAAAAATCCAAAAGAGCGCGCACTGAATCACCGGAAAGATTCATAAAAGTCTGTGGCTTGGCTATAATTATATGTTTACTCTTTGAGATTACGGCGTTGAATTTCGCGTTCATTTCAAATTCAGGCAAACCTAAAACTTCGCGCAGCTTGTCAGCGAAATAAAAACCAATGTTATGGCGGGTATCCGTATATTTTTCGCCCGGATTGCCGAGGCCGATGACTAATTTCATAAGCATATCATAATTGTTGTTTTTCCTAAAGCCCGGCTTTTCTCTCGCTCTTCCGCCAAGGCGGAATTGCAATTCATTAAAGCCAAGATGTAGAAAAAGCCGTTTAATTATTGAGATTTTCCATTTCCTGATCATCTCTGGCCTTGTTCAGATCCTCGATCGTTCCTTCTTCCGTATTATACTTGCCAATCAGATCTTTTCCAATAACTAAAAGGATGTCAGGTTCGGGGCGGATATTTTTGTACGGCAGGTTTGTTATTTCATAGGACACGATTGATGGCAGCCTGGTTGCCAGTTCGTTCAAGGTGAATGGCTTGGCTCCGCCGGAAAAATCATAAGATATTGTGGTTTCCGCCGTGATTTTTCCAAAATTTTGCGAAACACTTACGTTTTTATATTTCAGGTTTTCATTCAGCAGTTTCCGGATTTTTTCCGGAATCCGATTTTCACCGCTGGCATTGAGAATGGCGATGGCGGCGTTTTCCTTTTCAATTTCAAAGCGCCTTCTTTTGATTTCGTTGATATCGAAAATATTTTCCGCAAGCTCTCGCACTTCGCTCCAATTGCCGACTCGGGGAGCAAGAGCGAAAGCGCGCGCGCCGCCAAAATCCACATGGATTACCTTGAGCAGGCTGTCACGGTTCCAGGCGTCAAGCGCCACATTGTTTATATTTTGCGTGTCCAATTTTTTAGCTAAATCCAAAAATTTGCCGGTTTCACCCGGGGAAATATTTGTCCGCATATTATCGCCCAGGGCTTCCAGCAGCCTATTGAGGGAAAGCGGGTCAAGAAGGACTCCGGCGGAAAAGATTTTATTTTTTGCCGCCTGCATTATTTGTTGTTGCCGTTTGGCGCGTCCGAAATCCCCCTGCGGGTCGCTGTGGCGTTCCCGCGCGTATTTCAGGGCAGTCGATCCATCCAGATGATGGAAGCCTTTCTTGAGCCGGAAGGTTTCGTAGGAATAATTCGGACCCGGATAACGCGTGTCAAAAATATCGCGCTCATTTTCGATATTGATGCCTCCGATTGAATCAATAATTTTTTCAAAGCCGGCAAAAGTAAGGATTACGTGATAATCGATTTGCAGTCCAGTGAAGCTGGTGATGGTTTTTTCAATCAGACTCGCGCCTTTGTCGGAATTTCCGCCTGAATCGCGCAGGCCGAATTGATAAACCGCATTTATTTTTGCGTTTAAATTTTTGCCCGGAATCTCGACATAAAGATCCCGAGGGAGCGAAAACAATGCCACTTTTCCGGTTTGAGGATTGAGGCTGGCGATCATAATCGTGTCGGTCAGGAATTGTCCCGCTTTGCCCTGTCCTGCGATGCCTAAAAGCAGGATATTGATGCGCTCCTTTTTAAAACTTTCGGAGCCGGATAATCCGCCGACGGCCAGATCGCGGACAGTTTCAATGAGGGGCGGCTTTTTTTCGTTTGTTTCAATGCTGACCTTTTGGCTGGTAGTGGAAATTTTCCAGGCAAAAAAAGCCCCATAAGCCAATGCGGCTGCGCTGAAAAGCAAAAACAGTGTCAAAAAAATTTTTTTGACTTTGTTAAAGCGCCTGATTATATTAGCGTTCCGGCCGGTTGTTTTTTCCATTCATTTTATAATACAACAATTTGCGGTATTGCAAAAATATGGCTTGAAAAAGGCCGGAAACGCCCTTGCCAAGTAATATTTTTTTTGCTAAAATATAACAGCAACTCGAATTTTTAAGTGGTAAAAATCAGGAAATATGTCTTTTGAATACAATAATAAAGAAAATTTGCGTGAAAAATATTACGGAGTCGGCAGTTTTGTTT
The DNA here is from genome assembly GCA_964624015.1 of uncultured Bdellovibrionales bacterium. Taxonomy (GTDB): domain Bacteria; phylum Patescibacteriota; class Minisyncoccia; order Moranbacterales; family UBA2206; genus CAZUWD01. The sequence continues at coordinate 2,355 of CAZUWD010000085.1, forward strand.
TGGAAATAGTAAAAGTTTTTTTGCTGGCTTTTTTAATTATTATACCGATCCGGGTTTTTTTATTCCAGCCATTTTTTGTAAAAGGCGCCAGCATGGAACCTACTTTTGAAAATAACGAATATCTGATTATCAATGAATTCGGCTATAAAAAAACCACAGTAAGCCTGAAAGACATTCATTTTTTCACGCTCAATCCCTTCAAAGAATTGAAGCGGGGAGACGTGGTTGTTTTCCGCTATCCGACGGATCCCGGCCAGTTTTTTATCAAGCGCATAATAGGCTTGCCGGGAGAAAAAATTCAATTGCGTGAAGGAAAAATTACTGTTTATAATTCCGGAAATCCCGGGGGCTTCACGCTGAACGAAAAAGAATATCTGTCCACCAGTGTGCGTACCCATGGCGAAACGATAACCGCTCTGGCAAAAGGCGAATATTTTGTGCTGGGCGACAACCGGATGTTCAGTTCTGATTCCCGCGCTTGGGGACCGGTCAAAGAAGATGAAATCATCGGCAAGGTTTTGCTTCGCGCCTGGCCGATGGATCGCTTGACAATATTTTGAAAGTAAAACTTATGCAGGCAAAACTCAAAAACCCTCAAGATTGGAAATATAAAATTCTTGCCTGGGTATTTTGCGTATTGAGGCAAGCGGCAAAATTTCGAGCTTCTTTTAATTTAGCTTAGGAAACAATATGGCCAAGAAAACCAAGTGGAAAGCCGGAACTAAAAAAAATAAAAAAAGAAAAATACGGAAAACGGAAATCGGCAAAGAAAGCGAACCGGTTGTTTTGCAACCGCCGCGCGGCATGAAAGACGTTTTGCCGGAAGAACAGCCCTACTGGGACCAGGTAAGGCGGACAACCGAAAGGTTGGCGCGCGATTATGGCTATGCGCGCATTGACATTCCACTTCTGGAATTTAGCAATTTATTTGTCCGTGGCGTCGGCGAGGGTACAGATATCGTGGAAAAAGAAATATATTCT
>CAZUWD010000086.1:0-2113 GCA_964624015.1 uncultured Bdellovibrionales bacterium
TGATGTAGAAGCTGTCGTAGTTGTCTTTGGGCGTGAATTCTTCCTTGAGCCCCATCATGGCGCCGGAAATTTTGCCGGCATACGTATATTTGTGGATTTCTTTCCGGTCTTCATCCAGAAGCGTGATGATCAACTTGTTGTTGTCGATAACGTCGGCCGTGCCCGAATTGTGAGCGCAGACAAAAAGCGTGTTTTTCTCGTTGGCTTTCAACGGATAGTTGAGGACAGCCGGAAAATTGATGCGGGTTCGATTGACGTTCGATCTGACGGCGCGGATACCCAGGATGGATTTCGCGTCTTGATATTGAGCTTCGACCACCAGATAATAAACCGGGTAATCTTGGTTTCGGATGGTGAAGGAAAGGCTTTTGGTTTCGTTGGGATTGAGCGTAATAGTTTCCTTTTTAGCGTCCAGAATGTTTTGCTCTTGAAGCCCGTCCCAGGAATAAAGCGTCCAGACAACCGGGACGACTTGGGTTGTTTTGGTGGAATTTTTGAGATCGGCTTTGACGACAATGTCTTCGCCATTGTCTATTCTCGGCGGGAAAGCGGCGAAACGATAGTCTTTATCGTTGATCTTAACCGTGTTTTTGTTGAATTCAACCGCGGTTTTGTTGTCGCTTATGATTTTGAAATTGAAAACATTGCCGACAATGTCATCGGTGAAAGAGAGGCCGAGCAGGTTGAATTTTCTGGCGGAAGTAAAAAAAGTGTTGATTTGATAATCTCCCGGCGGAAGATAGTTCGGGACTTTCCATTCAAAGGCGATGGGCTGATTTTCTTTGGCGTTGATATATATGTCTTCTTTGGCAAAGAATTGATCCACCAAGAAGTGGCCGTTCTGATGAGCCAACTTGTCATCCGTTTGCTTTCTGAATATTTTGACATAGACTTGGCCGTCGACGATCGGATAGTCGTTGTCGTTTTTGATTTGGCCATGGAAGCCCATAGTCACGCCCGGAATGGTTTGGGCCAGACTGGATTCGATGTCCACTTGAACGGAACCGAATTTATAGTAATCAAAACAATTGACCGTGCCGGGAATTTCTTCAATAACTGAAGTCGTAGAAAATGGACCAAAACCGCCGGAAAATGGCTGCTCTGTTTCCTGAGCACTGACTGCGCCGCCGTAAAAAATTACAGCCAGCAAAATAATCGGAAAAATCAATGTTTTCATAATTTTTGTCTTGCGATCATTTTTACCTTTTTGTTTTCCATTGTTTGTTTTAAAAGCTACCGCAACAGGCCAAGCGGTCGTTTTCCCGATTTTTCGCAAGACTTTATCCTATTATGCCACATTTGCGGCTTCGTTTCAATACGCCCACGCTGTGGATAAGTATTTTGCCGTTTATCTTGATGGACTTGCCTAAAAATCCTGGTATGGGTCCGGTTTTTTGTTTCAAATGGATTGTTTCAACCGGCCTGACCGCCCAGCTCTTCCAGTTTTTTCCGAAATTTTTCAAACACTTGCGGGCCTTGGGGCTCCGGCAGAAAAACCAGCATTTCGTCGTTGGCGATAATCAGGCTTCCTGATTGCCCTGTTTTGGGATTTTTCGCGATTTTTTCAAGCTGCCATTTCTTAAGCTTGTTTTCAAAAAAATCAAATTCTAAAATTTTTTCTCCCGCCTTTTTGAATATCTTGCTGAAATAACCGTCACTGGCCAGCTTGAGATTGGCAGGGCCAACGCCTGTAAAATTCGGCTTGTATCCGGAAATCCACCGGTTGTGTTTCTGAAATTTATGAAAAGTTTTGAGCCCGTAAAGAGGAAAAATAAAGGAATATTCGGATGCCGAAAAAATATCCTTGAGGCTTATTTCCAGGGAATTTGTAGTGATGAAATAATTGAGGCAAATCCGGTTTTTGATTTTTTCTCCGTGGCGGCGCAACCCCAGAATATGCAAAAGGGCTGTAACCAGAAACCGCCCGGTAAAAATCTTGCCGCGCTTCAAAACCACCAGGAAATCCAGATCGCTTTCCGGATCCGCGTTTTTCATAGCCAAACTTCCTGTCGCTGCTATCATTCTCACAAACGGCACGAACCGCAAAAAGCCGGCGATTCGCCGCGCCCGGCGCAACGGGGTCAAGGACGTCAGCGACGATCTGCCGACGATC
>CAZUWD010000086.1:2123-3295 GCA_964624015.1 uncultured Bdellovibrionales bacterium
GCAACTTGTTTTCAGAAATTTTATTTTTTGAAATTCTCCGCTCAACCAGCTCTTTGCGCCCTTTGAGAAAATAAAATCCATTGTATTCTTCAATAAATTTCCACAAATTTTCATTTTCCAGTTCCCGGATAATATCCGTCAATGAATGCGTTTCGCCTTTTTCTTCATTTGAAATTTTTGTAAAATACTTCCATACTTCAAAGGCTGTCATGGGATAATCCATGCCGTCATAATAGGCCAATGTAGCCAAAATATTTTTCTGCAAATCAGGGGTTGACCCCGCACTAACTTTTGCTATCATACTTCTATGCACTATGTATACGTGTTAAAAAATGAATCTGGTGAATTGTATTACGGATGCACAAGTAATTTAAAGAAAAGGTTTTTTGAGCATAATAATGATGCTTCAATTGCCACAAAGAATCACAACTGGAAACTTGTTTATTATGAAGCTTATCTTGTCGCGGATGACGCTTGGAAAAGAGAGAAACAACTTAAGTACTACGGCCAGACTCTGGCACAACTTAAGCGCAGAATCAAAAAATCTTTAAGCAAAAGTTAGTGCGGGGTTGACATAATCCAAAAAACCATTTACATATTGACTGTTTTTTGTATAATAAAAATCACTTGTTTTCTGTTCCTTGCAGAACACGGCCGCCTTGCGGCTGTCAGAATATATTAAATTTCAAAGGAGGGTAGGAAAATTGTATGCTCTAGGTACTCACTTACTGGTTGAATTAAGGGATTGTAATCAGGAAATTCTAAAAAATATCCAGAGGGTTAAAGACATCATGGTATCTGCGGCCAAAGAAGCCGAAGCCACAATCGTGGATATTTCATTCCACGAATTCAACCCTTTCGGCATTAGCGGCATGGTGGTTATCGCGGAGTCTCATCTTTCGATCCACACTTGGCCCGAATACTGCTACGCAGCTGTCGACATATTCACTTGCGGAGACCAGATTAATCCGGAAGTTGCCGCAGCTTTTCTCATTAAGGAATTTGAAAGCCAGAACCCATCTATCATTGAAATGAAGCGCGGCATCCTTTCTCCAACTAATGAAAAGCTTCCCCACAAAACTGCTCTTGCTCCTACTTAGCTTGCGACAACATCGATTCCCTGGACAGCCTGATCTTCTCACAGCAGGCTGTTTTTTTATTTCAAATAATAA
>CAZUWD010000087.1:0-3286 GCA_964624015.1 uncultured Bdellovibrionales bacterium
TCTTTGCAGCTCCGCCAGCTTCGTCATATGCTGTATTTAAAAATTACATACAGTTATTCTATATAAAATAAAAGAAACCCGCAACACACGGGTCTGTCAACAGCCATTATTGAAATTGAAATTTGATTAAGTTTCCCGAAAAGGTCTCTTTTTCCATTCTTCGGCTTGCCGGCACAAAACTTCGCCGGCCTTTTCCGGTTCGGCCATAACTTCCTCAACGATTTTTTCCATACGCATGCCCTGCGAACCCTTGACTAAAATTAGATCACCTGGCCGGATTATTTTCTGCAGCATTTTTCCGGCCTCTAAAGGATTGCCAAAAACAAAAATACTTTCCTTTCTAAAGCCGTTTTTTTCCAATTCGGAAACAGCAAACCGCATTCGCCTTCCAACGGCGAAAAAAACATCTCCCCCGACTTCCAAAAATTTTTCGGCTGTTTTCCGATGGCTTTTTTCGGTTTCTTCTCCCAATTCCAGCATGTCTCCCAAAACCGCGATTTTCCTTCCGGCTTTTATTTCGCCAAGCGTGTCGAGAGCCGCTGATACCGAAGCCGGCGAGGAATTATAAGTATCGTCAATGATCGTGGATTTTTTTATTCCAGAAAGCAAATTCATCCTGCCCGGCGGAGAAGAAAAATCAGAAAGCGCTTCGGAAATTTCCACTAAATTCATTCCCATTTGAGTTCCGGCGACAGCCGCCGCCAAAACCGCATAAATCTGATGCCTGGCCAGAATGTGCTTCAACCGGACAGGCATAGACGTTCCTTTATAATTCAATTTGAAGTTCAAGCCTTTTATTTCCCGCTCTCCATCATCGAAAAAACTGAAAGCCGCGTCCGTCGCGCGCATATCCGCCGTTTCCGAAAAACCGTAAGTGATTGCATCGGAACGCGTGTATTCTTTCATTTTCAGCACATATTCATTATCGGCGTTAAGCACCGCCAGGCCTTTCTCGTCCAGATTTTTAATCAGCATTCCTTTTTCCCTGGCAATTTCTTCCACGGTCTTAAAAAATTCAATATGGCTGAATGAAACATCCGTCACTATGCTGATATCCGGCTTTATAAAGCCGGTGAGATATCCAATATCGCCCGGGCGATCAGCGCCCATTTCCAAAATCAATATTTCCGGATATTTTAACGGAAAAACAAAGACGGCCAGCCATTTGAAAAAAACTTTAAACCATCCCCACAAAGAACCTTGCCCGCTTTCAGCGCCGATGACAGCCAGAGGCGAACCGATTTCATTATTGTAATTTTTGGCACTTTTGCGAATCCTGAATTTACCGGAAAGAACCGTAAAAACAGCTTCCTTGGCGGAAGTTTTTCCAACAGAACCGGTGATGGCAATGACCTGCGGATTGTATTTTTTTAGAATCAGAACTGACATTGTCCGCAGCATTTTTTCAAGCCAGATGATTTTTCCGGTTTTTTCCGTTTTTGTCATAGCTTATTCTTTTGCATTATTTTTTTCCTTCAGCCTTTCTTCATTTTTTTTCAGAAAAAATTCCTTGAGGTTGTGCGTGGCTTCAAACTTATCCAGATCGGATTGTTCAAATTTTTCCGTTGGCTCAATGCCGTAATATTCCAGCAGAAATTTCATAAGCTCTCCGAAAGCCGGCGCGGCGCTGGATTCCGCCCATTGGACTTCCTGTGGATTGTCAATTTTAACCAAAATCGCAAACTTTGGATTATGCAGCGGAGCAAATCCGGCAAAAGAACCTGTTGTTTTCCCTTCTTCGTAGCCTCTGGATGTAGAGCTGGCCACTTGGGCTGTTCCCGTTTTTCCGGCTATCAGATATCCGGGAACATTCGCCCGCTTGCCATGCCCATTAATAACCACGCTGTGCAGCATCTCGGTCGTTTGAGCCGAGGCTTTTTGCGAAATAACCCGCCGAACCTCTTGTGGCTTCACAATTTCCTCGCTGCCGTCAGAATTAACTATTTTATCAATTATTTGCGGTTTCATCAATAAGCCGCCGTTAGCAATGGCGCCATAAGCCGCCAGCAGCTGTATTGGCGTCACGGAAACTCCATGTCCGAAGGAGGCTGTAAAAAATTGTATATCACTTTTCAGGTTTTGTAAATTATCGATATTCCCCGGCGATTCTCCTGGAAGCTCGATGCCGGTCTTTTCCCCGAACCCGAATCGTTTTACATAGTCGGCAAAATTTTTATTTCCCATTGTTTTTTCCGCATAAATCACACCAGTATTGAGCGATTTTTCCAAAACCTGTGTCATAGTCTGAAGACCATAAGACTTGAGATCGGAATTTTTTATGGAATATCCGGCTTCAACAACCACTCCTTTGTCCACATAAGTTGTTTCCGGGTTTATTTTTCCGCTGTCAATCCCGGCGGCCATCGTGATCGGCTTGAAAACGCTGCCGCTTTCATAACTGTCGCTAACTGCCGGGTTTTTCAGCGCACTGATATTTTCAACTTTCGAATATTCATTGGGATTAAAAGTCGGATAAACAGCCATCGCCAAAACCTTTCCTGTCTCCGGCTCCATTACGGTTATTGATCCGCCTTCGGCCCGAAACTTTTCCACAGCACCATGCAAAATTTTTTCCGTTTCATATTGCACAATCCGGTCGATCGTCAGCACCAGATTGTCGCCGTTCTGCGCCGGCATAATTTTTCTGGCGCGGGTGGAAATCCACCGCCCAGCGGCATCGCGGCTCTGAGTGACTTCCCCGGAGCGGCCTTCTAGCTGGCTGTTGAAATAAGCTTCAATGCCGTATCTTCCGCCCAAATCATTTTCTTTCCATCCGACAAATCCCAGAACATTGGATCCCAATTCTCCGGAAGGATAATAGCGAAAAAATTCATCCGCCAGATAAATGCCTTTTATTTTTATTTTTTCCATTTTTTCCGTTTCTTCGTCGTTTAAGCGGCGCTTCAAAACTTCGTACATATCTTCCGGCTGATCCAATTTTCTTTCCAGTTCTTGGCCGGAAAAACCAAGAATGGGCCCTGTTTCATAAGCAGCCATCCCGACATTTTCGATTTCCTTGGGAACGGCGTATGCCATTTTTACTTCCTTATTGACTGCTGCGGGATAAAGCCCGCTTTTGTCCTGCAAAAAAATGTCGCCACGCTTGGCCACCAGTTTCTTGAAAAGAACGTGCTGATCGGAAGCTAATGCCCGATAAGATTCGCTTTCCAGAACTTGCAAAACATACAGCCGGAAAACAACAACCAGCATGCCGACTAAAAACAAAATTGAAAGCGCAGACAGGCGCCGGCTGCCGGCATGTATAACGCGGTTATTGAGCGGGCAA
>CAZUWD010000088.1:0-3227 GCA_964624015.1 uncultured Bdellovibrionales bacterium
CGCCGGTGTAATAATTTCCGCCTTGGCCTTCAGCGCGAAAGTTCCGCTGCCGCCGGCAACCGGATTGGCGGCGTCAAAAATTACGCGATTGTTCGTGTCTGTGATTCCGACATTGTCGCCGGCTCCGTTATACGGGGAAATAATTGACAATGGGCCGCCGGATGACTGCGTCGCTGAAACTCCCTGCGCTCCAAAACCTCTTTGGGCGGTAGCCAGATTCCCGGTTGCCGAATCAATTTTATAATTCGCCGCGACGCTTTGCAGTCCGGTATTGATGCCGGAAACATAAATAGAGCCGCCGCTTTCAGCGTTGGTTTCAAAGCTGACCACGATATTTTGCGGACTGGCATTGACCGAGCCTATCGTCAGGCTGCCGAAATTTATTGCATTGATATTGATGCCGAAAGACAGCGTCGGGTTTATTGTGGCCGCTTCTCCCGTCGGACCATAACCGGTTTCTGTGAACCTGCCCTGCATGGCTTTGGCTTTGACTTTATAGGCGGTGCTTGGCGCAAGACCGATAATGGTAACGCCGGCCGCCCCGCCCCATTGCGCGTAGGTTTGATAATCTTCGGCGCCCAGTGACGCGCCTGTTGTGTTGTCGTTTTGCACGTATTCTGTCGTTACAAAGTCATCGTCGCTGATGGCAATAGCAAATTTGGTGTCGCTTGGATTGTTGCCGGTATCCAGAATAATATGCAATTTATTGTAATAACTGGAAGGATTGGTGAATGTGGGCGCTCCCGGCACATTGGCTTGGTTGGTGAAAATAAGTCCCGGGCCGATCTGATAATTCGGACTTGTGGCTTTGGCACCGGAAATCTCGCCCGTGATAGCTTCAATGGCGTAATTGGGCGAGGTGGAGCCGGCCGTGCCGCCGGTGCCGAATCCAAAATCTTTGAGCTTGTAATTGGTGCTGGACGGCATAACCAATAGAAATGCAAATAATCCAATGGGAACCACTGGCCGCCATTTGTTTATTCGCTTGATTATTTTTACAAAAATTTTCAGCATTTTTTTTCGCGTTTTTTAGGCTTGGAAATTATCCGATTTGAATTTTATATGGGCAGCCGATTTCTGGCTCACAAAAGGATTAATCCGTTTTTTTCCAAATTTTGTGCTGTCTTTAGATATATTATAGCAAAACGAAAAAATATATAAATTACTCCGTGTTGTCTGATTTTTTTTTCTTTTTCTCTCCGTCCATTTTACGGATAATGTCCCGCATAAAAAGAATGCCGGCGAGAAAACCCAGCGCGAAAAACATCCGCAAAATTTTCACAGCGAACGCCATAATTGCATCGCCGTCAACGGAATAATACAGATCCAGAATCTCAGCCGCCGCCAAAAAAAGAATGGCAGCCAAAAAAAATTTATATGATGCGTCCAGTTCCATTTCCACCCGCCAGACAACGCCGGCTGTGTAGATAACCGCCAACAACAGCGCTCCGATTGTCACGCCATTGATACCCCATAAGCTTGTTTCCAGAATCATATCAGCGCGACACCCCCTTTCCTTTTTTCCGGCTGATAAGGCCTATTTTTTCCAAAGTCTTTTCGGTAATGTGCCGCAATGCGTGTTTTTGCAGGCGATATTCGCGTGAAAACAAAATAAGCCAGATAAGAAGCAAAAAAATCAAAATAGAAGCGATGAGTCCCAGATTGCTCAAGAGCTCCGGATAAGTTACCAGTATTCCGCCGCCCAAATCCAAAACCGGCACTTCCAGAACTTCGAAGTTTTTCTCGCGGCTGACATTATATTTGTTCATTATTATTTCCGCCTGAATGCTATATTTTCCTCCGGGAAAATATTTGGGAATCGCAATTTCATTTTTAATTTCTTTGTCTCTTTCCAGAACCGTGTTTTCCAGCAAGGTTATTTTTTTTTCTCCTTTTTCATCAAAAACAAAATAGCGCACTACCGCCTCGGTTCCGGAATAATCTTCCGCCAGTTTTTTGATTTTCAAAACCGTTCCCAGATTTTTACCCTGGAAAACTTGATTGTTTTTGAGCGTCAGCGAAAAATCCAGCGGCACTTCGACCTCCGGCTTTACAGGAATTTCCGGAGCAGGCGGTTCAATTCTGCCTGCCGGAGGAACCGGAGTTTCTTTTTTTTCTTTCTTTCTGTCTTCTTCATCTTCCTCTTTAAAAATGCGAAAGATCAGGCTGTCGGAAGCGGTGCGGGACGGATCGAGAGGATCAGCCGCATTCACAAAAAGAGTGTGCGTCCCGTAACTTAAATTAACCGGCACCGTCCAGTTCCAATATCCGTTGAAATTGGCTTGCGTCGAAGCTGAAATAACAATTGAATCACTGATTAAAAAAGTTATTTCAGCATTGGCTATATTGCCAGTTCCGGAAAAATTAGGTTTTCTTTGGCTGGTTTTTGGCGTGCCGATGTAGCTGTTTATATTTTTGTTTTCAAAAGAAGTTATGGAAATTTCCGGTTCCGGCAATATAACTTCGCATCTTTCCGGCGTCGTTATGACAAACGGCTCGGAAATTTCTATGCCCGGATCCATCGGGCCGCGGGCGGTTATCACATAAGAATATGCTGTATCAATTGTAACGTTGGTGTCCGAATACTGCGACTGCGTCAGTCCTGTTGTAAGCGGCAAGCCGTCGCGCTCAACGTCAAAAGTTTCCGTGCCTTCATCATCCGCCCAATTGAGATTTATTAAAAGATTGCCGTTGGAGCATACACCTTCTCCGGTCACCACCGGCTTGACTGGCGGACCCAAAACACGCGCCGTAATTGCTATCAATTCGTCGGCCAGCGCCCGGTGTTTATGCCGGATATCAGACAGCAAAAATTCGGGACTGTAAATAACCGACAGAGTCAGATAGGAAAAGAAAAGAATCAAAGATATCCGAAGATGCCAGTGCGCAATTTTTTTGAAAATGTTTTTTTTCTTTTCCATACCCTCATTTAGTAACGGGGTTACCGAATAATTTTAACACGGAATTGTCAGAAATAAAAATTAAGTGTATCCTTAAAAACATGAAGCAGCGCATATTTTCCGGCGTCCAGCCGTCAGGCAACCTGCATCTCGGAAATTATTTGGGCGCCATCAAAAACTGGGTGGCCTTGCAAGAGCAATATGACTCCGTTTTTTGCGTAGTGGATCTGCACGCCATCACCGTGCCACAGGATCCGAAGAAATTACGAAAGAATGTCATTGGAGCTGCGCGCGCGCTTTTGGCAGCCGGCATTTCCGCCCAAGGCG
>CAZUWD010000089.1:0-3136 GCA_964624015.1 uncultured Bdellovibrionales bacterium
CTTGATTGTTTTGAGCTGCGGCTTTTTGTCGTTCGCCCGGGAAACTTCCGGCACGCAAAACAATATTTTTCTTGATTCGGATCAAGACGGACTTTCGGATGAAGAAGAAAAACTGTACGGCACCGATCCGCAAAACAAAGACACTGACGGCGACGGTTATTCCGACGGCGTGGAAGTCAGATCCGGCTTTGACCCGAAAAAGCCCGGCCCGGATGACAAAATAATCCGGCCGGATGAAAGCGCGGCGGCAACCGAGCAGGACGAACAAAACCTGACCAAGGAAGTTGCCCAGAAACTATCGGCCATAACTGTCAGTTCCGACCAATCCGACCCGGAAATTTCCCTGGAAGCAATACAAAAAATCGTAGATGAATCCCTGAATAACCGGCCACTTGCAGAAAGCTTGCCGCCTCTTTCAGAAGCTGACATCAAAATAAAAAAGCAGGCTTATCAGAAATTGTCAGCCGAAGAAAGATCGAAAAGAAAGCGCGAAGACTTTCTGAATTACGCTTCCGCGGTTTATTATATTTTCGCCAGCAATTCTCCGGAGCCGATAACTTCAAAAACTGATCTTTTCGCCGTTTTTAAAAACATGTCCGCGAATGTGACATCCGCCATTGCCTTGCGAAATGCGTCTTCCCTGGAAAATCTTAGCATCAGCGGCAAAAAAATATTGGAGCAGCTCAAAGAAACGGAAGTCCCTGAAAGCATGTCGGAAACCCATCTTAAAGCGCTGCGCTTCGCTCTTTACGCGGAGCAGTTGAAAGAAAACATAAAATCCGATCCCGACGATCCGCTGGCGGATATCCGCAAACTTACCGAACTTCAGGGATTTTTAGAAAACAGCTACGCATTTTTTGCAGAAACAACCATAAAACTGGAAGAAGAGGGAATGGGCTACAACGCAGATTTTGAGCAAAGAATTTTGCAAATGGGCCTGGAAATGCCCCCAAAAAATCAGTAATTTAGCCATCAAAATGAAACTACCGGTCAAAAAATACATTTTTACCGCTTGCCTGGCGATTGTCGGCTGGATTTTCCCCGCCAATGCGGCTTTGGCTTGGGAAACTTGGGGGAGTATTCCTATGGGCATCAGCATAGAGCAGGTTCTCAAGCAAATACAAGGCGTGCTTATGGGCGCCGCCAAAACGGCGGCGGTGCAATCATTGAATCAGGAGATGGGCTCGATAATTTCCGGCGGTTCCAGCGGGCCAATGTTTGTCACCGACTGGCGGGTATTTCTCTTCACCAATCCGGAAAAAGAAGCGGCGGCTTATATGAATTCCTATCTCGGCCAAATAACTAAAGGCAGGGGATCGGCCTCCGGCTATCAAGCCAATTCTAATATAAATTTTCGTTTTTCGGGAAGGAATTTTGAAGGCGTGGGGCCGGGCGCGTTTGAGTATGGCCTGGCGCAAAGCAATCCTGAATATGCCGGACTGATTAAAGCTGCTCGGGCGCAAGGAATACTTCCTTCCGCCGGTTCCGGCAACAATTATATCCAACAGCTGGTGGAAAGCGCCAAAAAAAGCACTTTTGACCGGGAAGATCCGCGGGTAACTTATGTCGGGCATCCGAATCAAATGTTTGCGCAGGGAAATTTTAAAAATCTGAACCTTTATCTTTCCGGCATTAATAATCCCTGGGCTTTCAATCTGAACGCCCAGCAGGAATATCAAAAAGAAAAAGCCAGGCTGGAAAAAATAGCTTCCGACAAAGCCGTTGCCGGCGAAGGCTTTTTGGGGAAAGAAAAAGACGGCAAAACTATCACTCCGGGCTCGCTGGTCAAGGAAAATTTGGCTAACGTTCAGGACTTGGGCAATAAAGTTATTGCCAGCGCCCAGCATCTGCCGGAAGTCATGACTGCCATTGTTTCACAAATAGTTACGCGGTCTATCCAACAAGGCGTCGGCAATGTCCAAGCGCAAATCCACCGCGAGGTTTCAAGCGTCAGAAATCGGGTACAAACCCAAATTAATGCTTCCGTTCGCCAAGAAGGTCCAGGCGCTCTGTACCGTTAATTTCGAATGGAAATTAATTTCAGGCTTTAAAAAAGCCTTTTAAAAATCCATTCCGCTCCCAGAGCTAAGCTCTGGGAGTGTTATCCACAGGGTAGGCGTTCTGTGAATTGACAAGGTTTGAAATTTTTGCTTAAATGGTATGTTATAGTATTTATAGAAAGCCCTTTAAAAAACTTGGGAAAAAGCAATTGTCATCCCGCCCAAGCCGTTAAATCCGCTTAATCAAGCCTTTTAATGTTTTGGATGGGATGGCAAGAATTTTTTATTTACAACATAAAAAGGAGGTTACCATGAAAGCGAAGCTTTTTATTGCGGTTATTTTTTTCTTGATGATAGGAATGATCAGCTGCTCCGCAACAAAAGTCGACACGACCCAATTTTTGGATGACCCAAAGAGGATAGTCCAAGATTGTCTTTCCGAAAATGGAACGGCCGCTCTTAAGAGCAATCTATATGATAAAGGCTTTAATCTTCAGAAAGCAATATGGAACATAAGTGGCAATATCACACAGAGCTTTTCCGGTGATTATTCTTACTATGATGCGAGAGGAAGCGTTAAGGTAACTGCGTCCAGAAACGGAGAGAGTGGCTCAATTGTTTGGGGATTTAAAGCCAAAGTACAAAGAAATGCGCAGGGCAAAACCCGAATAATCGAACTCGATGTTTCTTAGCTTTCTTAATGACTGACCATCTAGGGAGTTGTCAACAACTCCCTTTTTTTATTTATCCCTTTGTGTTATTATGATAATATCAATTTAGCCTATTGACCAGGTTGGTAATGAAAAATAAAGAAAAAATAAATTTTATTCTTTCACTAGGAATTATTTTTGTCCTTATTTTTTTTATTTTCTATGTTCCAATAACAAACGCATACAGAACGGGCTACAACCTCAATAATGATCCTTTTGGCTCAGCACTTGCAAAGACTTCTCCTAATGATTTTATCAAAGATTCTGGTGCTAAAGCCCTGAAAACGGTTTTCATAGAGCTCCTTATTGGCATTTTGACCGTCATTGGCTGGCTGCTTTCGGCGGCAATTTCCATTTTTTCCTGGGCAGTGGACGCTAATGTCTTTAACGCTGTTTTGGCAAATAACGGCGCTATTTATCAAACAT
>CAZUWD010000090.1:0-3133 GCA_964624015.1 uncultured Bdellovibrionales bacterium
TAGTTTTTTTGAGTGGCGACCTCGACCGAAGCGAAACAAACCCGGTTTTCCGGCTTGATTTGTTTGGCCCAGCGGCAATTTGGCAAATGGTATTTGTTGGAATTTTTACTGCCGACAAAAACGCATTTTCCGGTAGCTTCAGAGGTCGGAGTATTGTTTGCGCCTGCAACGGCCGCTTTCGCTTCAGAGGCCGTTTTTTGAGCTTCGGGAACGCTTTCCTGTGTAATTTCAGAGCTTGCTATTTGGCTTATGGCGGGTCTTTCAATGATTAAGGGACTATTTTGTTGTTTTTTGCCTTGAATAAGCCCGAATTCAAAAGATATAATAGCTACTAAAACAAGGCCGGAAACAAGCACAAATTTGGTTTCGTGAGTCTTTAAAAAATCTTTTATTTTATCCATGGTTATTGACAGTATATCACAGTTTGCTATAATTTACATGTAAAAAATAAACAATAATTCAGGAATTATTTCGCGCAATAAGCGCCTTTTAATTTCCCTTTTTTGCATATGGCCCATCGAAAAGCCGGTGGCTCCACTCAATACGGCCGCGATTCAATTTCTAAAAGACTGGGCGTGAAGATTTTCGGCGGACAAAAAGTTTCCGTCGGCCAGATTATAGTCCGCCAGCGCGGCACCAAATTCCGCGTGGGCAAAAATGTCAAACGTGCCGAGGACGACACGCTCCTGGCTCTGAAAAACGGCATTGTAAAATTTGCCAGCCGCAAGGTCCGCCTTTTCAGCGGCAGATTGGCGGAGAGAAAGTTTGTAAATGTGATTGAAAAATCCAAATAAGATCAAAAAATAAAAGCCCCGGCGTTGCCGGGGTTTTTTTCATGCCAAATTTCGCAAGACCTTAGCTGTGCGCATAAAATCTTCATAAGCGTCCGGAATAAGGTTGAAAATTTTTCTGCCACAATGTCGAAATAAGGCGTTAAGGCAAAATCTCGATTTTCATCATTGTTAAACTCGATTTTATCAAGCGGCTTGGAACAAAATAACACATGAGTCAAAAAATAAACCACATCATTCGCTAAAAGATTATGATGAACAGTTGGCGACGGGGCCAGTTCTATATCTATAACATACCCCTTTGTTTCATTGCCGGTTTCTTCAAAGACTACTCTCTCGCCCGCCTTTATAAGGTTTTCACCCGGTTTAATTCTGCCCGCCGGAAATCCCCATAATCCCGGATAATACTCATGATTAAGTCTTTTTTGCAAAAGCAAAAATCTTCCATCGTGTATATAGCAGTAAACAACAACCGCCTCGAAATCTATTCCGGGCAATGATTTATGAATCATTATTTTCTCCTTTCAATGAGCTGGATTCGAAATTTATTTTTTGTTCTTTATAGCAGATCGGATGAATTCTGTAAACAGCGGATGCGGATCGAGCGGTTTGGATTTGAATTCCGGATGAAACTGCGTGCCCAAAAAAAACGGGTGGACTGATTGCGGCAGTTCCGCGATTTCCATAAGCCTGCCTTTCGGCGAGCGACCGGAAAAAACCAAACCGGCCTTTTCCAGTTGTTTGATATATTCCGGATTAATCTCCCATCGATGGCGGTGGCGTTCAGAAATCCGGACGCGGCCGTAAGCCTTGGCGGCCAAGCTTGATTTTTTAAGCACAGCCGGATAAGCGCCCAGGCGCATGGTGGCTCCATAATTTTTGTCTTCCAGATTTTTCTTCTGTTCCGGCATAATGTCGATGACGGGACTTTTGGTGCTGCGCTCAACCTCGGTGGTATTGGCATCCTGCAGTTCCAGAACATGCCGCGCGTATTCAATGGTTGCCAGCTGCATTCCATAACAAAGCCCCAGGAACGGAATCTTGTTTTCGCGTATGAATTTGATGGCCTTGATTTTACCTTCAATTCCGCGGGAACCGAAGCCGCCCGGTATGACTATGCCGTCATATTTTTTGAGATCTTCCAGTTTTTCGGGTTCTTTTTCGAATTGCTCGCTGTTCAGCCAGTCAATATCCGGCCTCATTTTGCTTTTATAAGAAGCATGCTTAATGGCTTCAATGACGCTGATATAGGCGTCACTCAAAACAAAATCGCCGGTGCCGAAATATTTGCCGACGATGCCGATTTTTATTTTTCCATCCGGGTATTTGATTTTTTCAACAAGATCGTACCATTGTTTCAAGTCGGTTTTTTTATATTTCAAACCCAATTTTTTGAGAATCAGACGTGACAAATCATCGCGCTCGAAATTGACCGGTACTTCATAAATTGATTCGATGTCGGGCGCGGAAATCACATAGCGCTCCGGCACATTGCAGGAAATAGCGATTTTTTCTTTGCGTTTTTGGTCAAGAAAAGTTTCGCTTCTGGCAATGATTACATCAGGCTGGATGCCGGCGCTGTTGAGCGCCCGCACAGCGTATTGCGTCGGCTTGGTTTTCATCTCCCCTATTTTATTGGGAATCGGCAGATAGCTGACCATTACAAAAAGCACGTCGTCCGGATGTTTGATTTTCATCATGCGGGCCGCTTCCAGAAAAAGAATATTTTGGTATTCGCCGACAGTACCGCCGATTTCCACGATTGTTATGTCCGACTTGGCTTTTTCTGAGGCTTTTTTGATGCGGCTGATGACTTCCAATGGAATATGCGGAACAACTTCCACGCATTTGCCGTTGTATTCCAGATTTCTTTCGCGATGGATAACTGATTCATAAACGCTGCCGGTGGTCATATAATTCTCCGGCGGCAGAGTCAAGCCCATGAAACGCTCGTAATTTCCCATGTCCTGGTCGGTTTCAAGACCCGAATCCAGAACGAATGTTTCGCCGTGCTCTGTCGGATTCATGGTGCCGGCATCGACATTGATGTAAGGGTCAATTTTCAAGGCCGTTACGTTGAAGCCGCGGGCTTTCAAGATCGCGCCGATGGATGAGGTAGTGATGCCTTTGCCGACGCCACTCATTACTCCCCCTACGATAAAAATGTATTTTCTGCTTTTCATTTGCTCTGCTGAATAAGATTTAGACCCATATTTTTTACCGGCTCAAATTATTCCAATACGTTTATTATTTTCAAAAAGTTGCTTGCTTGAATTTACTTTCAAAATCTGCTGCTGCCGGATTATTTAATAAAATAAATTTGCAAGAGAAAAAGCCGCTGC
>CAZUWD010000091.1:0-2985 GCA_964624015.1 uncultured Bdellovibrionales bacterium
CCGGCGGGGCGCAACCGGATTTTTTGAGATTCCTTCGATAATTTCATTGACCTCGCTGATCAAAAGCGACAAAATCAGAACGACCGGGATTATGATCACCAGAGCCGCCAAAAAACAGGTAATGCCCGAACTCAGCCCTTTTTTGGAAAATATTTTCAACAAAAATTTATAAACCGGGCTGAAAAGGTGCGCCAAAATAGCCGCCACCAGAAAAGCCACCAAAAACGGCTTGATGATAAAATAGGCCAAAACGGTCACGCCAATAAGCACTGCAAAGAAAAAATAAATATTGTAGTTTTTGAGTTGCATGTTTCCAGTATAACAAAAAAGGCAAATATTTGCCAATAAAAGAAGACTCCCTTCGAGATAAAGGGAGTCTTCTGCTTGTTTTTCACGGTGCCACTTCCTTGTATGTATTGGACCGGGAAGGGCAAGGCGGGCAGGTTATTGGCGGGCAATTGCAGTTGAAATACTCCGGAGCGCCGGCAGGCACCTGAACCGAACCGGTATTGCAAGTCGCGTCAATTTTAAAGCAAAGATTGCCAACGGCAGTTCCGCAGTTTAAACTTGAACAATTGGTCTGGGGAGAGCAGTAATAAGACGCAGGCGGATAAGTTGGAACACAAGGCCTGACGGTCACCAGCACCGAATCGGATATGGTTCCGCCGGTAGTAACGTTGCATGTCAGGGCATAGGTATAGCTGCCGACCGTGATTCCGTTCAGCATTTGAGATCCTGCCGGAATCGCCTTGGATTGTCCGTCCCACGAAGCCACGCAGCCAGAAAGTCCGGTCGAATTGGTAGTTGTCCAGGAAAGATTAAGATTGGCCGGCGCAGAAACGCTAAACGGACCGTCAGAACCGTTAACCTTGAGATCGACAGTCGGAGCCGGAATAACGCGGTAGGGAATATTGAGATACCTGATAATGTTTCTTCCGGGCGTAACTGAGATTCTAAATGCGGCATTATAATCTCCTCCAACAGAAGAAGCTGTAAAGTTACTTACTCCCATAGGCACAGAGACTGCAGAAATCGAACTGGATGAGTACGTTTGGCTCCGCAAAGTATTCATTTTTGCAGAAACCTGGCTGGAAAAATTCTCCGTTACGGTGCCGCAAATTGCATGATTCATGCAATCATTCCAGGGAGAATCACAGACTTCGTACCAAAAAGAGCCTCGATCGCTCCCGCTCCGACTTACTTGAATTGCCTGATTGGGGGCATAAGCCAATCTATCAAGGCTCAAAACATACTGCAAAGAAACTCCGTTGTAATTTAGACTTACCGTTTCCGCCCGGGCACCTGTGTCCGAAAAAAACATTCCTCCGAACAAAAAGAGGGCGAGCCACAAGCCGACCGCGGCATTGTTTTTTCTTTTTTTGACAATCAGAATGAGACTTATGGCAAAAAGCGCCAGAACAACGGCAATCAGAAAAAATTTAGGGCCAAACCGTGAAGGCCGAACATTTTCAGATCCTGTTTCTTTGGGAGTCTGGATCGCCGGAGCTTCCACGGAGGAAATAAGGTTGAAATCGCGGCTGTCCAGAATTTTTTCGTCCTGGCTTTTGAGCGTCACCCGGGCTCCGGGATTATAGCAATCCCGCTCAACCAGGGACTCGAGATTGGCGGATATCTCATTTGGAAGAACAGAACTTGTTTGCGCGCACGCCTTTCCGGATCCGTCTCTGACAAACACTTCAACCGACATCCGTCCGGTTTCGGTTTTCTCCCCTGCGCGGCTTCCGGGAAAATTGTCGGCCGAAGCCGTCCAGGCCAGCATGAAGCCGGCCTTTTCGCCTTTGAGGTAATAATCTTTATTAAAAATGAAATTTTGGATAGTAGCGCTTGGCCCCCTGAGGACATAATGGAACACAGCCTCGTTGGAAACCGCTTTGCCGTTTTCTTTGAAACTCAAAATGGCATCGTATGCCTGGGGCGCTTTGGCTTTGGGCAAAATAACAGACACGGTTTTCTTTTCCCCGGGATCAAAAGTCACGGCGGATTGATTTGGACCTTCGTCTTCCACGGTTTTGCCGAAAGTGGTCCGCCAGCGGGTTTCAAAATCCGGGACAGCAGTTATTTTTCTGGAAAACTTATTGATGGCTTCACAAACGGCGATAAGCACTTCGTCAGCCGAAATATCCACTCCCTGAACTGGATTGTAGCGCGTACTGCCGGCTCCGCTGACAGTCAGATAGCAGGATTTTTCATTAATGCTGACATATTCCCCGCTGCCACCGAGGGCGACTTTTCCAAAATCCGAAATGAAAAACATAAGGCCGTTGCCGCTTTTGGCGACAATCCGCAAAAGAAAATCGCCCTTGAGATAGTCCGGAGCGGCATAGTCAATTTCTTTTTTCAGCATCTGGCCTTCATTCAGGCTCAAAACTTCGGGATACACTTTTTCACTGATGATAAAAGGATCATTGTCGGCAGTAACCAATTGGACGGAATATTTGATATCCGGCTGGGCTTGAGTGCGATTATGGATATCCAGAGATAATTTGAAATTGCTGCCGCTTTGGGAAATTATTTTAGGATCATATGCATTGACAGTCGCCAAAACAACAACTGATTGCGGTTGCTCCGCTTCTTGGGCTGCCGCCGCGGAAATGCAAAAAAACACTGCCAAAAAAATAACCGCGGACAAAACAGCAAGAGTTTTTTGTTTTTTCATTTTTTTATCTTTATTTTTTCTTATGCCTGTATTATGCCACCAATCAACCGCATTGGCAAATGGCCTATGGATAACAAAACCGGGAAAGTCTTCTCCTTGAAAGCTTTCCCCTTAAGACTTTAGATTCTATTTTTTGTATATCCGCAGGCTATTGAGCACCACCGACACGGAAGAAAAGGACATGGCCGCGGCGGCGATAATCGGACTCAAAAAGCCGGCAGCGGCTAAAGGTATGGCCACAATGTTATATATAAAAGCCCAAAAAAGATTTTGTTTGATGGCGGAAAAAGTCTGCCGCGAAGTCCGGA
>CAZUWD010000092.1:0-2922 GCA_964624015.1 uncultured Bdellovibrionales bacterium
CTTGAAGTTGAATCGGTGGCCAGCGCCAGAAGCCTTGTTAGTCAAAGGGAAAATGGTGGAAAAATGGACGGAGAAAAAAACGCAAAAAAGACCGGGAGTGAAAAAGCGGACAGGCAAAACGGGCAGGTGGAGACAAAAAAAGATAAAAGGGAAATCGGGGAGAAAAACTCCGGAGTGGAAAATAAAGAAGAAATCGGAAAGGAAAAGAAAAATGAAATTTCGGGCGGGGAAGCGCGCGAAAGTGGAGCCTGTCTCATTGTCGACCTGGGAGCACAGAGAACCAGCTTTATCATGGCGGTCAAAGGTGTGCCGTATTTCACTTCCAGTATCCCGTTTTCTTCTGAAGGCATCAACGATGCCATTAAAAAAGCCATGAATTTGGGAGAAAAAGAAGCGGAAGAAACAAAAATCAATTATGGGATAGAAAATTTCGAAGACGGCAATCCTGTTTTTAGCGCCGTAAAACCACTCTTGGAAAACTTGGTTCAGGAAATCGAAAAAACTCTGGATTTTTTCGGCATTTTATCCAAAGAAGCTCTAGCGATCGAAAAAATAATCCTTTGCGGCGGCGGCGCCAATCTGAAAGGACTGATTGTTTTTTTGGAAAAAAGATTGAGCAAGGCCGTTGAAATGGGCAATCCCTGGGCAAACATAAGTTTGGGCAAAAAACTGCCGGACATAAGCAATGAAAGCGCGTTGCGATACGCCACTGCCATCGGTTTGGCGCTGAGGGGATTGGACTATGAAGCATAAATTTTCAAAGTTTCTAACAAGATGTTAATCAGACTCAATCTTATTCCGCAAAGCAGAAAAGACGAAATAATGCAGGATGGACGCCTGCGAACAGTTTTGAAATTGGGAGCGGAACTCTCAATTATGCTCATTGTTTTTGCTACCGTGCTTTTCGGCATTAATTATATCCTGCAAATAAATTTGCGTTCGGTTTCCAATCAGATCGAGGAGGATAAGAGAAGCGATAAAAAATACCAGGAAATGGAAAAATATGAATCAGAAATGAAAAATTTGAACGCCAAGACAGCGGATATTGAAAAAATAAGCAAAAACCAGATTTATTGGTCCAAATTTTTTGAAAAATTAAACAGCCAAGTTGTTCCGGAAGCAGAAATTACCAATATTTTGACCCAGGATTACTCCGTCCTGCTGGCCGGGCGGGCACAAAACCGCGACAAAACTCTCGAGTTCAAAGAAAATTTGGCGAAAGAAGAATGTTTTTTAGATGTTAACTTGCCACTTTCCAACCTGGTGACCAAAGAAAACGTTGATTTTCAGATAGATTTCAACATTAATCCGGAGTGCCTGAAATAAAGCAGGCGAAAAAATATTCCGAACAAGAAAATTTTTTATGAATATCTGGAAAAAATACAAAGAATGGATAGTGTTGACGCTGTTTTGCCTGCTGGCAGGAACTGTTATTTTCTTGGCTTCCGGCTATCTTTCAAATAAAATACAAAACAGTTCCGATGAAATTCAGAAAAAAATAATCGACACCGGAATTAACAACGCCAAAATTTCCAAATTGCCGGAAATGAAAAGCTGGCACGATTCCTTTTTTGAAAAAGGAGAATCTATAAGCGTCGTGCTCCGGCCGGACGATGAAGTGGAGTTTATTAAGCGCCTGGAATTTCTTTCGGATGAAACAGGTAATCTTATTTCCCTGCAAATTGAAGATGAAGATCAGAAAAAAAAGGAGACTGCGAAAAAAAACAAGGAAAAAAATGAAAAAGACAGCCTTAAAAATTCCCTGCCCCATGATAAATATCTGACGGTTAGCGTGATATTGGAGGGCAGTTACGACCAGCTTCTGAATTTCATCCATAAGCTCGAAAATATGAATTATTATGTGAATATCCTTTCCATAGATTCGGAACGCGTTTTTATTGAAGATGAAAAAAATTCTCCATTCGGGAATCCTTCCGCCCGAGGAAGGCAATCGGAAGCGCCGGCTAAAGAGAAAAAAGTCAGAACAATTTTAACGCTAATTGTGTATTTGGCAAAATAAATTTTTAAAATGGAAATCAATTTGACTAAAACAAGAAACATAAATCTGGATGGTATTTTTAGAAAAGCTGCCGGAGCTGTCAGTCGCCGGAGCCACTGGTTTCTATTTTCTTTGGCGCTGGCATTGCTTTCATATTGCGGATATGTCTGGTATGAGCACATTTACCGCGCGGAATGGGATGAAAATAAAAAACAGGAATATTTGGGCACAAAAGAAAAAGAAGTGATTTTTAATAAAGACAGATTTGACCGTGTGATGGCGGAATTGGAAAGAAGAAAAGGCGAGTATCAGAAAAATATAGAAGATGTTCCGGATATTTTCCGCATAGAATAAAGCCGGCTTATTTGACTTTTGCCGAAAATTAAATTATGCTTCTTTTGTTGCCTGCCGGGCAATTTTATATTCGCGCATGGGAACGCGCTGGCAACTTAACGAACAGGGAGACATTTTCCAAGCTGTTGATCACAGGTTTGTCCCGCGCCATTTGCCCCCATAGCTCAACGGATAGAGCGCCAGCCTTCTAAGCTGGACATCTAGGTTCGATTCCTGGTGGGGGTACGAATGATGCGGGATGAAATTATCTGCCGCCAGACAGGCCACCCAGTGTATGGAAATAAAATATATAATATTAAAAGTGATGCGCCGTTAGCTCAGCTGGTAGAGCAGTTGGCTCTTAACCAAACGGTCGGGGGTTCGAATCCCTCACGGCGCACTAAGATTAAACTTTCGGAAATTTTTGCAGGGCGGCGCTCAGCGCCGCCCTGCAAAATCTCTCCAAAAAATCTGAAAGTTTGTTCCTGGTGCGGATTTACAACCAAGCTCGAACTTTTTTCCAAAATTCAGCCTGACCTCCGCCCCGCTTCCGCCCTGAAATTTTGAAGAAATTTCAGTTTCAAAACCAA
>CAZUWD010000093.1:0-2914 GCA_964624015.1 uncultured Bdellovibrionales bacterium
TCTTTGTTTTTCGCCGCCGGACAACTGGTTGGACATGTATTTCACCCTGTGCTCCATGCCTACCGCCCTGAGCGCCGCCATGAGTTTTTTGGCGTTATCGGCGCGCTTTTCTTTTTTGGCATCGTAAAGAAGCGGCAATTCCACATTTTCAAAAACACTGGTGCGCGGCAGCAAGTTGAAAGACTGGAAAACAAAACCGATTTTTTCATTGCGGATGTGCGCCAATTCGTCATCGGTAAAGCTTTTTATATCCTTCCCTTCAAAAAAATATTCGCCTTCTGTCGGCCGGTCAAGAAACCCCAGTATCTGCATCAAAGTTGATTTTCCGGATCCGCTCGGCCCCATAATCGCCGTGAATTCGCCTTTTTTAATGCCGAAACTGGCATCGCATACCGCCTGCGTTTTCACGCCTTCATTATCATAAGTCTTGCAGAGATTTTCGACTTGGATAATATAGTTTATGTTTATGTTTTTATCCCTTGAAGCCATAATCTCTTACATATCCGCTTGCGCTTTTCTGCACAGGCGGATTTTTAGCTTTTAAAAATTTTTTTATCCGTCATCCTGGACTTGTTCCAGCATCTAATCATTATCGTTCCCGCGAAAGCCTGCCTGTCCGGTGGGCGGGCGGGAATCCAGCGAGATATTTAAATTTTTTTACTAGATTCCGGATCGGATCCGGAATGACAATTTTGATTTACTGTGTCTTCGTAAAAGTCACAACTTTCTCCCCCTCTTTCAATCCCGACTTTATTTCCACCAAGCCTTCGTCGCCTTCCAGTCCGGTTTCAATATATTTTTTTTCAATAATATTGTTTTTTTCATCCGCCAGCACCTCGACAAATTTCCTGCCATTTTCAGCCTTGACCGCCCGCAAAGGAATCATCAAAACATTTTCTTTTTCCGCGGTTGCTATATCAATGCTTGCGCTCATGCCGGCCATTAGGCGTTCGTCAATTTTTTCCAGTTTGATTTTAATTTGATAATAAACCACGTCCTGAATAACAGTGGCTGCCGGATCAATTTCAAAAACCAAACCTTCAAATGTTTCGTCCGGCACCAGCGCGTCAAAAGTCGTCCGCACTTTCTGGCCGGTTTTGATTTTAGCAATGTCGGATTCCGGAATATTGGAACGGATGATCAGATCGCCCTCCTCGGCCACTACCAAAATAGACGCGCTTCTGGCCGTGTTGACAAAAGTCGCATCGCCTACATTGGCGAAACGTTTAAGCACGATGCCGTCAACCGGCGAATAGATGTTGGTGTCGCGAAGCTGGTCGCGTACGATGCCCACGCCGGCTTTCGCCGCCTTAATGGCGGCTCTTTGCGCGTCCCGCTGATCCTTGCTGAAGGTGTCGCGCTTGTCTTTCATGTCTGAAAGAGTCTGCTTTTCGGCTTCCAATTGAGCCTCGGCTCGTCGCAATTGGGAAACCAGCGTGCCCTTGTCAATCTGGGCGAGTCGCTGTCTCTTTTTCACCCTGTCGCCCACATCCACATTCATCTCAATAACCGTGCCGCTGGTCTTGAACGCCAAATCGTATTGCTTGTCCGGATTGAGCGTTCCTGTCGCGCTGACAGTTTGTTTGAGGCTCCTTTTTTCCGCATCGGCCGTTGTGTATATTGTCACCGGCGCCTTCGGCCGCAAAAAATAATAGCCGCCTCCAATAATTGCGAAAGTGATAATCGCCCAAATAATATTTTTCTTTTTAAACATAGATTTGCGGCTCTGTTGGATCAAGCATATTTTTAAATTAAACTTTGCTGTTTTTCCTTTTCGTCCAGCGCCCGGTTGGCCAGCCCGTCCGCGATTTCATTTTTTTCCCTTGGAACATGATGGAACGAAACAGCGCCAAAGTCAAGCATCAGATTCCAAACCCGGATAAATAATTTCTGAATATGCTCTTCGGATAATTTATATTCGTGTTTCAATTGCTTCACGACAAGTTCGCTGTCCAAATAACATTCAACTTCCGTTTTTCTGGCTTTTTCCTTGCCGATCAATGACTTGACTTTTTTCAAGCCCAAAATCAACGCCTCATATTCCGCTTCGTTGTTGGTTTTTTCGCCAATATATTCGGCGTATTTCTTGCCGAGTGTTTCTATCCAGATGCCGACTGCCGCCGGTCCGGGATTATTGCGCGCCCCACCGTCGGTAAACATCGTTATTTTCCTGTCCATATGCTTAATTGTAGCATTATCATTTATTGTTGAAAAGTTTTTGATACATTGCTATGATAATATTGTAAAAAATCCCAGGAGGTGGAAAAATGAAAGAGCGTACTCCCGAAGAATATCCTCCCTACGACATAACCAAGGAGGAATCGGCGCTGTTTACAGCAGCTCTGATTATGGTGTTTCTTCTAATCGCTACTTTTTTCTTAGGGGGCTTGTTCCCCCAAAATATTGTTATGCCAGCACCTTACTAGCAGGATGCTTTTCCGAAAAAAGACGCTTGGTATTGCCCTGCGTCTTTTTCATTTTATTCCAGCTCCGGCTCTCCGGAAAAATCATAATCACTTGGCGGCGCCGGCATGTTTTCCTGAAATTCTTCCGCCTGTCTCTGCATTTCTTCAGCCTGTCTCTGCCACTCTTCCGCATTTTTACTCCATTCTTCCGCACCTTTCTGTAGTTCCTCCAGCTTTGGCTGGCTTTTGTCGATTTCATTTTTCACTTTCCGAACCCCCCACCAGCCGAGAGCCATTACGACTACACCGGCAAGAATCAGGATTGCAAGGCAGCCGCCGATAACCCACAGCCACGTGTTGGATTTTCCGGCTGGCACTGCCTGTCCGCCCGGTTGAACCGGCGGTTGATTTTGTGTTTGTTGCTCCATAACAATAAAGTTAATTATTATTTGATTTAATTTCTTTGAATTACGAAACTCCTAAATCCGAGTTTCAATAGTGGTATAATG
>CAZUWD010000094.1:0-1145 GCA_964624015.1 uncultured Bdellovibrionales bacterium
ATAATCCACAGGAAATCGAGCCAAAGTGGGTCGCCTACGCCGGAGCTTCGGCGGACCAAGCAGAAATATGACCAATTATAATCCTAAAGATATAGAACTCAAATGGCAGCGGTATTGGGAGGAACACCCGGAGCTTTTTGCGGCCAAGGATAGCTCAGGAAAAACCAAAAAATACATTTTGGATATGTTTCCGTATCCATCCGGTGACGGGCTACATGTCGGCCACGTGGAAAGCTATGCGGCGACGGATATAATTTCCCGGTATCTGCGCTTGAAAGGTGAAAATATTCTGCATCCGCAAGGCTGGGACGCTTTCGGCTTACCGGCAGAAAATTATGCCATCAAAACCGGCGTCCATCCGGCGGAAACTACCCGACAGGCAATCGAAACTTTTAAAGGCCAGATGAGCCGGCTCGGTCTTTCTTATGACTGGTCGCGGGAAGTCAACTCTTCGGATCCGGAGTATTGCAAATGGACGCAGTGGTTTTTTTTGCTGCTGCATAAGAACGGTTTGGCGTATAAAAAGAAAGCCAAAGTCAATTGGTGTGAATCTTGCCAGACGGTTTTGGCAAATGAACAAGCCGAAGGCGGCATTTGCGAACGCTGCCAGAACAAAGTTGTGCAAAAGGATTTAGAGCAATGGTTTTTTAAGATTACAGACTTTATCGAACCCTCCTTCGCTAAAGCTTCGGATGGGCAGGGACAACGGAAAACATCAGGATTGATAGATGGATTGGATAATATTGACTGGCCGGAATCAACCAAGTCGGCGCAGAAGAATTGGATTGGAAAATCGGAAGGAGCGGAATTTGACTTTACAATTAAAAATACTAAAGAAAAAATCCGAGTATTTACCACGCGGTTAGATACTGTTTTCGGCGTGACATATGTGGTAATTTCTCCGGAGCATGAGTTGGTGCAAAAATTAAAATATAAAATTGAAAATTGGGACGAAGTGGAAAAATACATCATAGCTTCACAAAATAAGACTGAATTAGAGCGGATGGAAACAAAGGATAAAACCGGCGTGGAGCTCAAAGGCGTGAAGGCGGTGAATCCGGTGAACCGGGAGCATATCCCGGTTTTCGTCGCGGACTACGTGCTCGCGGGCTACGGCACGGGCGCCATCATGGCGGTCCCGGCGC
>CAZUWD010000094.1:1155-2747 GCA_964624015.1 uncultured Bdellovibrionales bacterium
AAGTCATCAATCCTTTCAATAGCGAAGAAGTGCCGCTATATGCGGCTGATTATGTCCTGGCGCAATACGGCACCGGCGCAGTCATGGCCGTGCCGGCGCATGACGAGCGCGATTTTGAATTTGCGAAGAAATATGATTTACCGATCAAATATGTCATCCAGCCTTGCTTTGATCAGTTAGTTGAACCAGGGAAAATAAAATGGGAGGAACCATTTATGGAGCGAGATGCTATTACTGCCCTGGTAAAGCATTGGGAAAAAGATGAGTATATGGTATTGAAATGGAAGCAAGTTGACTGGAGAACAATGATAACTGGCGGAATAGAAAACGGACAAACAGATGAAGAAGCAGCCAGGGCAGAAGTTGTCGAGGAAACTGGCTATAAAAATCTTAAACTGATAAAAGAGCTTTCGATGGTACACAGCCGGTTTTATCACATACCAAAAAAAGAAAATCGCTTTGCCCACTTCCATGTATTGTATTTTCAGCTGAAAAATGGTGAAAAAAATGAAGTTTCAGAAAAAGAAAAGGATATACATGAAGTTGTTTGGGTGCCCAAGGAAAAAATGGCTAATTTTTTTACAGATGAATCGCATAATTATATTTGGAAAACACTGAATAAGTCGGAAGGCGCGTACGTTGAGGATGGCGCGCTAAATAATTCTGGTGAATATAATTTTCTAACTTCGCAAGAAGCACGTGAAAAAATGACGCAGTGGTTGGAAAAAGAAGGTGTTGGCAGAGGCGTAACGAATTATAAACTTCGCGACTGGTTGGTTTCGCGCCAGCGTTATTGGGGTGCGCCAATTCCGATTATTTATTGCGATAAATGCGGGGAAGTCGCGGTGCCGGAAAAAGATCTGCCGGTTCTTCTGCCGACGGATGTTGATTTCAAACCGACGGGCGAATCGCCACTGGTTTATTCCAAAACTTTTCACAATGTGAAATGTCCGCGATGCGGCGGCGCGGCTAAGCGTGAATCAGACACGATGGATACCTTCGTTTGTTCGTCCTGGTATCATTTCCGCTACGCCGATCCGCAAAACAAAAAAGAATTCGCGGCCAAAGAAAAAATAGAACACTGGCTGCCGGTAGATTTGTATGTCGGCGGAGCCGAACACACTGTTCTCCATCTTTTATATTCGCGTTTTTTCACCAAGGTTTTGCATAAACTCGGATATATTGATTTTGACGAGCCGTTTTCTATGTTGCGCCATCAAGGCATAATCTTGGGAGAAGATGGCGAAAAAATGTCAAAATCGCGCGGCAATGTTGTCAATCCGGACGATTATGTCGCTGAATTCGGCGCAGATTCTTTGCGGATGTATGAAATGTTTATGGGGCCATTGGAGGCCATGAAGCCATGGAACAGCCAGGGGATAATCGGCATCCGGCGGTTTTTAGATAAAGTCCATAAGCTTGCAAATAAGGTGCGAATGGACAGCGAATTGGGAGCAAATGATAAAATGCAAAACTTATTGCACAAGACAATCAAAAAAGTTACGGAAGACATCGAGAATTTCCGGTTCAACACAGCTATTTCAGCCATGATGGTTCTAGTAAATGAATTTGAGAAAGAAGAAAAATTATTA
>CAZUWD010000095.1:0-2641 GCA_964624015.1 uncultured Bdellovibrionales bacterium
CATCAACACCTTGATTGATTTCACGGTTTTGAACATTCAAATGGTACTGACCGGCATAACCTCCGGTTCGTATATGTTCGTCCAAAATTCTATTTCTTTTTCCGTTGCTATCGTCAACAGTTATTTCATGAACAAGCGCTGGACTTTTGAAGACAAAAGCGAAGTCAAACAAGGTGTCAAGTTTTCTCAATTTTTGGGGGTCAGCATCATAGGTATCACTCTCAACGGGGGTATCGTCTATCTGATTACAACTTTCGTGCCGCCGGTTGCCGGCCTTAATCCGACTCTTTGGGCCAATGTTGCCAAAGTTTTCGCCACCGGCGTTTCTCTTGTCTGGAACTTTCTCGGCTACAAGCTTTTTGTTTTCAAAAAATAGTCCGCGAACACAAAAGTCTTGCGATATGACAAGGCTTTTTGTTTTTGGTAAAATTAAACTACTACAAATCTACAAATCATATACAAATTTACAAATATATGCCAAAAAAGGCCGAGGAAAAAGTTGTTTACAAAGAATTAAGTTATGAGGTTGTCGGTACCCTTTTTGAAGTATATAATGAACTTGGCTTCGGGTACCAAGAAAAATACTATAAAAAAGCTATTCAGCAAGCCTTTATTAGAAATAAGATAAATTTCAAGCGTCAGGCTCCGTTTATACTGAAATTCAAAGGAGAAAAGATAGGAAAATATTATTTGGATTTTTTAATTGAAAATAAAATAGTTTTGGAGATAAAGAAGGGCAATTATTTCCCGAAAAGAAACATTGACCAGGTCAAAGAATACCTAAAGGTTACGCAGTTAAAACTTGCCATTCTCGCAAATTTTACATCAACCGGAGTTAAATTTATGAGAATACTAAATTTGTAGATTTGTAAAAGATTTGTAATTCGTAGTAAATTCTATGTCCCAAACGCTTTACCGCAAATACAGGCCGAATAATTTTTCCGAAGTCATCGGACAAGGGCATATTGTCCGGACGCTGTCTAACGCGATTAAGAATAACCGCGTCGGCCAGGCCTACCTTTTCACCGGTCCGCGCGGCACCGGCAAGACTTCCATCGCCAGAATTTTCGCCAAAACCATAAACTGTGCCGGGCCGGAAACCGGATTTCCAAGCCGGACTTGCGAAAAATGCCAGGCCTGCCAGCTTATTGGCATCGGCCGGACGCTCGACATTATCGAAATCGACGCCGCTTCCAATACCGGCGTGGACAATATCCGCGAACTCAAGGAAACCGTCGCTTTGCCGCCGACTGCGCTCAAATACAAGGTCTATATCATCGACGAAGTGCATATGCTTTCCGGCGGCGCTTTCAATGCGCTGCTCAAAACTTTGGAAGAGCCGCCATCTCATGTCATTTTCATTCTGGCCACGACCGAAATCCATAAAGTGCCGGAAACCATCCTTTCCCGCTGCCAACGCTTCGATTTCACGCGCTTGCCGATTCAAAATATCATTGAAAAACTGTCGCTTATCGCCAAATCGGAAAAAATAAAAATTGAAAAAGAGGCGCTGGAAATGATCGCCATTGCCGCCGAAGGCGGCATGCGCGATGCCGAATCCCTGCTCGGACAGGCCATAGCGCTCGAAGACAAAAACATCACACCGAAAGAAGTGCGGGAAATGCTGGGGACAACTGACCGCCAGACCGCCTTTGAAATCGCAGGAATGATAATCGAAAATGATTCAATCGGCGCCATTGGCAAAATCAACGAACTCCTGAATGACGGTTATGATCTGGCTGTTTTCAACAAGTCGCTGGTCAATTACCTCCGCCAGTTAATGTTGCTCAAAATTAGTCCGGAGCTTCGGAATTATTTCTCCTATGAAATGACCGGGGAGCAGATTGATAAAATGCTGATTCAGGCCGGAAAAACCGAGCTGGCCAAAATAATCAGCGCCCTGAATCTTTTCCTGGAAGCGCAAAATAAAATATCTTCTTCCGTGCTTCCCCAACTGCCGCTGGAAATTGCCGTTATCAAAGCAACCAAAACCTTTCCGGCTTTCCGGACCGGGGAAAATCCCGGATATAAAAACTCCGATACACAGCCGGCGGCCGAGCCAAAAACCCGGTCATCGGCGCCGGCCGGCAAACCGCCGGAAAAAACTTCCGTCTCTAAAAAAGAAGCCGGGGATCCAAAAAAGTTTTCCGGGAAAAAAGTTGATATTGGGATGGTCAAATCCGGATGGAACAAGCTGCTGGAAGCTGTCAGGCCGCGCAATCATTCCCTGCAGGCTTTGCTTTTCAGCTGCCAGGCCGTTTCGGCGGAAAATAATGTCGTTACGCTGGCAACCGCCTATGATTTTTACCGGGAAAAACTCAACGACCGCGCCAATAAAGCTATTGTCGAGGATGTTTTCGGAAAAGTTTTCGGCGCTGAGATAGCGCTCAACATTGTCACTGACAAAACTCTTTCCCCGTCCGCCAAACCGGAAGAGCCGGCAAGCGCTTCCGGTAAACAAAATTCTCTCCTCAAAGACGCGTTGGAAATCATGGGCGGCAAAATCGTGGAAGAATAATTTCTTTTGTTAAGCAACTTATTAAGCAACAAAAAAACAGCTCACCAAAGCTGGTTTTTTTCATCTTCTTGTGAAATCCGGGTTATACCGCTTTTACATCCAAGCCTAATTTATCTTTAATTA
>CAZUWD010000096.1:0-2630 GCA_964624015.1 uncultured Bdellovibrionales bacterium
GATTTGCACCGCGCGGTTATTTTTATCGAATTTAACCACGCCAAACCGTTCCGGATCAGGCACCTTTTTGGCAAAAACCAGCCCGCCGAATTTAAAATTTTTGATTTCTTCGGAAAAGTCTTTTTCGAATATATTGTCCCCCAAAATCATTGTTACCGAATCTTTATCGATAAAGGCTTCGCCCAAAATAAAAGCGTCGGCCAGGCCGCGCGGAATTTTTTGCACTTCAAAAAACAGATTGATACCGAATTTTTTGAAAATGGAGCCGAGAAGATTCAGATATTGTCCGCTGTGTTCCGGCGCTACGATGATCAGGATATCGCGGATGCCGGCTTTAATCAGGGTGTTGAGCGGATAAAAAATCATCTGCCGGTCATAAACCGGAAGCAGTTGTTTTGATGTTGTGGCTGTCAGCGGAAACAGGCGCGTCGCCGTCCCGCCGGACAAAATTATACCTTTCATGCCAATTTTGTCTGCGAGCGGAGCGAGTAGATACAAAATTGAGCATTCCGCACCAATTCGCAGAATAAATTATCCATTATAGCTTGCTGAGTCGCAGGCGATTCCGCGTATTCAAATTTTCCATTAAATTAATTGTTGTTCGGAATTCGGTGCGGGATTAGCAGAGCTTATTTAACAGGGTGAATTTTCAAATATTCCTTCAATGCCTCTTTCCAGCTTCGCAGCGGATTCAATTTCGTGTTCAGCAGGACCGAATAATACGGCCTTTTGGCGGGACGCGGAAATTCTTTGGCGCCCACCGGAATAATTTTGGTTTTGATTTTGGCCTGGTTGTATAATTCTACAACCGCCTCATACCAGGTGCAAGGCTCGCTATTCACAATATGATAAATCCCATATGGCTTTTTCGCTTCCAGAATTTCCCGGGTTTTTTTGGCCAAATCCGGCGCATAGGTGAAACATCCTGCTTCTTCATCTACCGCCTTAACTTCCTTGCTTTTTTTGCTTAATTCCAGCATTAAATCAAAAAAACTTCTCTTGGCATTTTTTGATTTTCCGGGTTTTCCGAATAAATATGACAATCGAATAATATAATATTTTCTCCCGTTTTTTTTTATCTCTTTCTCGCCGAGTAGTTTTGACTCGCCGTATTTATTTATTGGATTGGGTTTTGCGTTTTCGTCAAAACCAAATACAGGCTGCCAGCTTTCATGAAGAGTGCAAGCCGAGCACATATGTTTGCATCCTTTTGGTTCGGTAATTTCCGGATGGCCGTCAAAAACATAACTAGTGGAATAATTCACAAAAACAGCTTTTAGTTTTTTGGCAATTTCCGCCAAATTGCCCGGTGCTGTTCCATTCAGTTTTTTTGCCAGCTTGAATTCTTTCGGTTCTTCAGCTTTGTCCACAGCGTTATATCCGGTCGCGTTGATGATTATTCCAGGTTTGATTTTATTTATTTTTCTGGCCGTATCTGCGGATTTTGTGATATCAATATCCTCCCGATCCCAACCGATAACCTCATAATCTCCGTCTTTCTTGAAAACAGAAACCAGCTCCTGTCCCAGCATTCCCTTGGCGCCGATGACTAAAACTTTGTTTTTTTCAACCCGGATATTTTTCATTTTATCAATTTTTTTATTTTTTCTTCCATATATAACCGAATGGTAGAAATAATAATGTTAAAAATATTTAACGGTTTTATATTGTTTTTCGTAATATGCCTGATATTTACCGCTTTTTATGCTTTTCCACCAGTCCTGGTTATTTTTATACCATTCAATCGTCTTTTGCAATCCTTCCTCAAAGGAAACTTGCGGTTCCCAGCCCAGTTCGTTTTTGATTTTGGAAAAATCAATGGCATATCTTCTGTCGTGTCCGGGCCGGTCTTTCACAAATTCAACCGAGTCCTCCCCTTTTCCCATAAGCTCCAAAATTTTATAAGTCACTTCCTTGTTGGTTTTTTCCGCATTGCCGCCGACGCAATATGTTTCGCCGGTTTTTCCGCGGTGGATAATATCGTCAATGGCGGCGCAATGATCTTTAACAAAAAGCCAGTCGCGCACATTCAGCCCGTCGCCATAAAGCGGAACCTTTTTTCCTTCGATCAGGTTTGTTATGAACAGCGGAAAAAGCTTTTCCGGAAAATGATATGGCCCGTAGTTGTTGGAGCAGTTGGAAAGTGTAACCGGCAGGCCGTAGGTGTGGAAGTAGGCGCGCACGAGATGGTCGGAGGCCGCCTTGGAGGCGGAATAGGGGCTCCGCGGATCATACGGAGTGCTTTCATTGAATCCCGGATCATCCGGTCCGAGCGAGCCGAAAACCTCGTCCGTTGAAACATGATGGAATTTTTTATTGCCGTTGTTTTTGGCTGCTTCCAGGAGCGTATGCGTGCCTGTGACGTTTGTGCGGATGAAAGCTTTTGAATCAAGAATGGACCGGTCAACATGCGATTCGGCGGCAAAATGGACGATGATGTCGCAATCTTTTACCAGCTTATCTGCCAATTCCGCGTCCGCGATGTCGCCTTTTATAAATTTGTAATCAGGGTTTTTTTCGACTGCTTTCAGGTTTTCCAGATTGCCGGCGTACGTCAAAAAATCCAGATTGGTAATTTTGTAATCCGGATATTTTTTCAATATATAGTGGATGAAGTTGCTGCCTATAAA
>CAZUWD010000097.1:0-2625 GCA_964624015.1 uncultured Bdellovibrionales bacterium
GAAGCACGGCCGTATGCAAAAGGTCATTTTCTTCATAAATGATAATCGAGGTAGTTCCGCCGCCTATATCCACCAGCACTACTCCGAGCTCTTTTTGCCTTTTTGAAAGCGTCGCTTTAGCCGAGGCCAGCGGCGCCAAAACCAAATCCGAGACTTCAATATCGGCTTGTTCAACGCTTTTTATCAAATTGCGGATGAAAGGAGACGAACCCTCGATGATGGTCGCGTCTACTTCCAGCCTGACCCCGTTCATACCTAGGGGATCTTTGATGCCTTTTTGGTCGTCCAGAGAATATGTTTTGGGAATAATATGTATAATCTCTTTGTTGGCCGGCACTGAAATGGCCTGCGCGGCATTAATGACGCGCGTTACATCGTCCTCGGTTACTTCTCCGTCAGCGCGCCCTACTGCCACGACACCCTTAGAATTCTGTGAAATAATATGATTCCCTCCAACGCTGACGACCGCGCTGGAAACGGTCAGGCCTGAAGTTTTTTCGGCGTTTTCCACAGACTCATTGACTGACTTAATGGCTTCTTCCAAGTCAACAATTACGCCCTTGCGGATACCGGATGCAGACGCTGTCCCAACACCTATAACGCGGGGCATTTCTTCTTCCGGAAAAATTTGTGCGATAACGGTCCTCACGTTTGATGAACCAATATCAATGCCGACAATAACATCTTTTTTTGACATAAAGCCTCCTCGGGAAATTATAAATTAATATTGATAAATACTGTATCAGAAAGATCTTTATTCGCGCATATTTTTGGTTACGAATAGGTCATGCGCTAAAGACTTGTAAAAATCGCAAGAAAGCAAAAAATTTGCATTTTTGCAGACCTGTAAATTTAACCACTACAACACAAAAAACTATTGCCGGCAACGATCAGAAAGCGCCTTTAAGATACGGCAGAAAAATAATCAATCCGACAATCACCGCCAAAATCGAAGAAAGCAGAACCGAAGCAGCCATTAGATCTTTTATGAGCCTGGCATAAGGATGGATGCGGGGCTTGAGAATGTCCACCACTCTTTCCATAATTGTGTTCAGTAGTTCCATTATTAAAACGCCTATAACTACTAAAACCAAAACCACCATTTCCGCGCGGGTGACATCAAAATAAAACATGGCCAAAAATACCAGCAGCCCGACGATTAATTCATATTGAAAATTCTTTTCGTGCCTGAGAGCATAATTCAGTCCGCGAAAAGCATGGCGGAAACTTCTGGAAAATTCTTTGAGTCTTTGCATTTGCCCTGTTAAGTATCCCGTTGGATTTTTTGTTATCCAATAGTATAACAAAAAATCCAGCGGGATAATTTTAAGTTTTTAGTGCAACCAACATAGTTTTGTCGTCTTTTTTGCTTTGCAAAACATAGACGTATCACATGCTGATTTGGCTAAAAATTTAAAATTTACTTAACAAGGCGAACCTTCTCCTGTATCCCAAACATTTCTTCCCCGTGTTCAAATCCCAAAAGATGCAACAAGCCATGCGAAACCACATTGGCCAATTCTTTCTCAAGCCCAATGTTTTTCTTGCGGGAGTATTCCCTGATGTCATCATAACACAAAATCAGCTCGCCGAGAAATAGTCCGCCAGTCGGCGGATTATCCACAGCCCTTTTTATGGCCTGAATATTTTTATACTCCGCAAAAGACAAAATATCCGTCACCCCGTCTTTTTTACGATAAATCCGATTAAGTTTCCTGATCTCTTTTGGCGCCACCAAGGCAATACTCACAAAAATATTTTTTCGCGCCAAAAATTTATAATTTATTTCTTTTATTGTTTCTTTAACTATCTGCGCCAAAAAATCCTTCTTGATCGGACTTTTAGCAGCATTATTTAATTCAACAGTTATTTTTGGCATACCCGGTAGTAGAATTTTGAATGGGCTATGCCCAAAATCAATATTACTTTTAACTAAAAATATTTATAAGTAAATTAAATCTTGCATGATTTCACCTTCCCGGTTATTTTTTCAAAATTTCACTACCGAGCACATTTTCATTATACAAATAAAAAACAGGCGAATCAACAACGTTGATCCGCCTGGTATATATAATTTTTTAAAACCGCACGAGCTCCCCGCGACGATATTTCGATTCGATATACACCGTGTAGGGCTTCGCATCTGTCTTTTCGACAATCTGTCCCGCTATCTTGGCGCGGATACCGAAATTATGGGCGATGCCAAAAAACTTTTTGACATCTTTTTTATCCACCACTACAAGAGTGCCCTGACCGCCATTCCAAACTTGGTAGAAATCATCGCTCGACATACCGCGCCACTCACCGCACTGTTTCATTATTTCCGGCGGATTAAAAAGATCCGTAAGCTGTGCTCGCAAACCAAGTGGCTTGAGCACATCATTACCCAGTTTTCCCTCGAATGATCCTCCTGTTAGATGAACAATGGCGTGCATCTTAACCAGTGGCTTAAATGAGGGCGGGTTGTGCCAACCGTGTGCCGTGTTTAACATACGATCATAGAGCGCAGATGGTGTCGCTGCCTCAAGAATATCTTTGATCGCCTGAGGATTGTTCCACCAATTCGGTCCATATTTGAACGCCAGCGCTTTTCGTACGGAACTGATGCCGTTGCTGCGGAAAAAA
>CAZUWD010000098.1:0-2599 GCA_964624015.1 uncultured Bdellovibrionales bacterium
GTAATCACGCCTAAAATCACAACGCCGAAGATATTTAGTTCCCACCCTCTAGGCCTTGAAAGCTCCCGCCACCGCAAAAGCCAGAGTACCCAACAAATCTAAAAAATACATAAAAAAATTGTACCAAAAAAACGAGGCTGGGCAAAAACTCCCAACCATCCAATGCGCTCATTTTCCTCATACTATACCCTGGCTTCTGCACCTACTTTTAAGGATACCGCCGCAATTATACGGTCAACTTGACCGTCACGGGCCGTTTCATGTCTCCTTTTTATATCCGCCAGAATCTTATCTATAGTATCTCCGCTTTCCAGCTTGACTTTAGCCAGCGCTATTTCTATTCTTATAGCCGCATCTTCAAATACATCATTCCCGTTCCCCCGAAAGACACTCATATTCTTCGAACATTTCGTTCCCATGTTCCCCTCCTGACAAATTATTTCATTAATTATTTTCTATAAAATCCTCCACCAGTCGATGAGCTTTGTCATCGGCAAACTGCCGTGGCGGATGTTTCATGAAAAAAGAACTTGGTTCTATTATAGCGCCTTTCATTTTTTTGTCCAGCGCCAGCTTCATACAGCGGATAGCGTCTATGGCCACTCCGGCGGAATTAGGCGAATCTTCAACAGAAAGGCGAAGCTCCAGATTCATCGACACATCGCCAAAGAGCTTTCCTTCCATACGAATAAAACAAACCTTGTTGTCTTTTTGCCACGGCACATAATCGCTCGGACCCACATGGATATTGTCGTCATGCAAACGGCTTTCGCCCAGAATGGACTGGACGGCTTCGGTTTTCGATTTCTTTTTGGAAGCCAGACGGGAGCGGTTGAGCATATTCAAAAAATCAGTGTTGCCGCCGGTGTTCAATTGGTATGTCCGCTCGAGCTTCACTCCGCGCTTTTGAAAAAGATCAGTGAGTGTCCGGTGCGTAATTGTCGCCCCCAATTGCGCTTTGATATCGTCACCGATAATTGGCAATCCTTTGCACTCGAATTTTTTCGCCCAAGCAGGGTCGCTTGCGATGAAAACCGGCATATTATTGATAAATCCGACGCCGGCTTCCAGCGCGCACCCGGCATAAAATTTCACGGCTTTTTCCGAACCGACCGGCAGATAATTGAGCAGCATTTCCGCGCCCGATTTGCGCAAGATTTCAACTATATTCTTTTTTGCCGCTTCCTTTTGGCGGCTGATTTTGAACGTGTGTTCGTAATGATAGTCGCCCATATGCGGGGAATAACCGTCCAAAATTCGTCCCATGGACACGTCAATGCCGGCTTCCGGCATATTGCCGCAAAAAATCGTCGTGCAATTTGGACATTCAAAAATAGCGCTGTTTACATCCTTGCCGACTTTTCGTTCGTCAATATCAAAAGCCGCGACCACCTCAATGTCGGACGGCTTGTATCCGCCGATTTCCCAGTGCATAAGACCGACCGCGTCTTTACTTGATTTGTCTTTGTAATATTCAATGCCTTGAACAAGCGAACTCGCGCAATTTCCCACGCCGGCGATGGCGATTTTGATTTTTTTCTTTCCTGCGATTTTTTTATTTATTTTTTTTACTTTTTTCATATTTGCTTTTTTATTATTTTTTATTTACAAATTTTTCTACCATATATACTCAAATGATAGAATTTAAATTCAATTCAAAATATCCTTTATAAATCGATGGTGCGCATATTTATCCAATAGACTTTCTGTCTTTCGATGCCTCTTATCGCTTTTCAGAATTTTCTTTAGCTTTCCTGAAATTAAAATATTCTTATTCTCGTCATTGCGCAACCAGTGTTCCACTTTACTGATAGTCAAGTGACTGACCCTTAATCTTCTTTGTATATCATCGTAACCGAAATTGTCCACCAACATTTTGGCGATTTGTATCCTTCTGCCTAGCATAATGGCTTCACTGGGCGTCAGCAGGCCGATCAAAAAATCCACAACCTCCGATTTTGTTTTTAAATCAGTGATAACTTCAAATAACTCATCCAGTATCCGGCGTTTTTCCTTATTATCAATTGAATAAATTTTAACCTTACTCATTTCAATTTTTTTTAATTTTTCACTTGCTTTAATATTCTACCATATATAACCGAATGGTAGAAATTAAAATAAGATGAGAGGAGATGTCCCTGCTTGTTATTTCAGTTTTTATCCCGTTTTAGAAATTTGATTTTCAGTTTTTTAAGATCGTTTTTGTTTTCGACAATCAAGCCGGAATAAAGTTTATACAAAAGCGGAACTGCGCCGCAATCCTTGCACTTGCCCCAATTGCAACCTTTAGATTTCTTATATAATTTTTGACACATGCCAATCTCGGTGCCAAAAATTTTTTTGGAAAGTTTGTTGGATTTATTTTTCATTCTCTTTTGTTATACATTTTTTAATTATCTCCTCTTCCAAATCAATTCCGACTTCTTCTGCTAAAACCATGCAAACTCCGACCACATCCTAATGACAATGGATTCGTCATTATGATCAGTTTTGTATTTCTCTCTGTATTTTTTGGAATTATCGATAACTCCTTTTTCAATTTCCTTAAATTCCATACGATTTTATTAATTTTCACTACCATATATCATCATATCGATAT
>CAZUWD010000099.1:0-2512 GCA_964624015.1 uncultured Bdellovibrionales bacterium
GATTGGCCAGTCCGATAATAATCGCCAGCAGTCCGATAAAAATAGAGATGTATTTCGGTAAATTGAAAACGGTTACAGCTTTATATAATCCCAGCCCCATCAGAAAATAGGAAATAAAAACAGCAGAGGAAAAAAACAAGCCGGACAATAGCGCCTGCTTTCTGCCTTTGGCGGCAATAACCGTAGCCAGAAGCAAAACCAGAACGGCAAAAGCGCACGGATTGATCGCATCAGCCAAAGCGGCCAGAATCAAAGTCGCCATGGAAAATTTTCCCGTATCTCCTTTTTCTTCAGAAATTCCTGCACTAATTTCTTTCTGAAAATAATCCTTTATATTTTTATCGCCGACAATCAGCTTGCTGCCAATAACAACCGCTGGAATGCCCAGTTGATCACCATAATTATTTTCGGTGAAAATATTTTTAAGGCGAATTTTGTTTTCCGTTTCGTCAAAATTCAATTTTCGCACGTCATATTTTTCATAAATTCCTTTTTCTTTGAAAAACTTATCCACGCGTTGGCAATGCGAACACCAATCGGCATAATAATAATCCAATGGTTTTTTCTCTTCCTGCGCCAAAACTAAAAATGGAATGAGGATAAAAAATAATAAACAAAATTTTTTCATAAAAATAGCCTGTATCAAATGCGAAACTTGAGAAATCCCGGATTACGGCACAAGGCGGGATTATTTTCCGAATCTACGCTGCCGCTTCGCATATTCCTCCAGCGCGGAATGAAAATTATTTTCGTTAAAATCGGGATACATTTCCCGGACAAAATACAGCTGCGCGTCCGCCGTATCCCACATCATAAAGCCGGCGCTTAGGTGCGGTTCGCCGCCGGTTCGGATTAGAAGATCCACCGGCGGGATGCCCGCCG
Organism: uncultured Bdellovibrionales bacterium; assembly: GCA_964624015.1. Taxonomy (GTDB): domain Bacteria; phylum Patescibacteriota; class Minisyncoccia; order Moranbacterales; family UBA2206; genus CAZUWD01. Next base: position 883 of record CAZUWD010000099.1, read on the forward strand.
TCATTAAATTTTTTTTAATAGTGTCTTCCGTTATCTTCGCTCCTTTCTCATATGAGCCGCATATGTTCCGCACCGCCTGAACCATTTCGTCGGTTCCGCTATAGGCCAGCATAAAATTTAAATTTTTTTTCCGGAAATGTCCGGTTTTGCGCATTCCTTCCCGCAGAATTTTTTTGAGCGCTTCAGGAAACTGATCTTCCCATCGACCGATAATATTGATACGCGCTTCCTGCTCGTATATTTCTTTTTCAGCAATCAATCTTTCAAAATACCGGGCATAGATATCCAGCAGTGCTCTTTTTTCCTGCAGCGGCCTTTTTGACAAATTATCAAGCGAGGAGCCCCAGAATGTCAGACAATTGGTTCCTTTTTTCAAGGCAAAGCGCACCAATTTTTCGGTATTTTTTGCTCCCGCTTCATGGCCGTCCCAGGGCTTTAGGCCGCGGGCATCCGCCCAGCGGCGATTGCCGTCCGGAATAATCGCTATATGTCCGGGCAGGATGTTTTTTCTGCTTAACATAAAATGATTATAGCGCACTCTGCCTTATTCTCAAACAGGCACAAGCGCTTTATGAATCTCTCTGGATCATATAATCGGCAATATCCTCCAAAAACTTCTTTGACTCCGGCTTGCTTTTCATTTTTGCCAATGCTTGTTTGGATTGCCCGATAAATTCCTGCGACAATTTTTTAGCATAATCATACGCCCCGGTGTTTATGATAACTTTTTGAAATTCCCGGATATCCCCGCTGCTTAAATCTTTTTTTCCCAGCAGCTTTTTTAATATCAGCCCTTGATTCTTGTCGGCTTTTTCATAAGCTTTGGCTGCTAAGATCGTATATTTGCCTTGGCGTATGTCCGAACCGGCAGGTTTTCCCGTTTTCTTTTCGCTCCCAAAAACTCCCAGGATATCGTCCTGAATTTGAAACGCGATACCGGCCGGAACCGCATAATCGCTCATTTTTTTCAGGAAATCATCATCAGCTCCGCCCAAAATGGCGCCGAGATGCAAAGGACCCTCAAATGTATATTTGGCTGTTTTATATTCATACATCTTTAATATTTCTCCAATTGGCGCATGGCCTTTGTTTTCTATGTAAATATCCTTGGATTCGCCGATAATAGTCAATGAGACGATGCTATGCAATTTTGAAAGCGCCTGCAAGACGAGTTCGGCTTTGAACTTTGAATCAAAAATAATCTGATTGCCTATTGCGCCAACCATATCGCCAATTATTATGGCCATCGAATTGCCGAAATGTCCGGAATCTTTATTTATAAAAAGGCTGTCGGCTTTTTTCCGGTAATGCTCATGAACCGTCGTTACTCCGTGCCTTTTTTCGTCCCGATCAATTATATCGTCGTGCATAAGCAAAAAAGTATGAATGAATTCAATGCTTAATGAAGCTTTGATCATTTTTTCTTTTTCACTTCCGCCAGCGGCTAAATAGCCGTGATACATAAAAGCCGGCCGGATCCTTTTCCCCCCCGCTAAAAGAATTTTTTTGACATAACGCAATGCTCCGGCCGTAAAATCATCCTTCTTTGCCGCTTCCTGAATAACCCTGTCCAGATATTTTTCGATTTCCGAGTCGATTATCTTTTTTAATCTTTGCAGCTCCGCCAGCT
>CAZUWD010000100.1:0-2419 GCA_964624015.1 uncultured Bdellovibrionales bacterium
GGCCAATGATCCACGTGGCAGTGGATATAATGTAATTCAATCCATAGTAGCTGTCGGATCCGGCGGCGTTTTTGGAAAAGGGCTTGGTCATGGTTCGCAATCCCAATTAAATTTTCTTCCCGAAAAACATACAGATTTTATCTTCGCAGTAATCGCCGAAGAATTGGGACTGCTTGGTGTTTTTATCGTTCTGTTTCTTTTCACCGTTTTCTTTTATCGCATGAAAGAAATTGCCAGATCGGCGCGTGATAATTTCGGATATTTGGTGATCGTAGGTATTATGTGCATGATTTTCATACAAACAATTATAAATATAGGAATGAATATAGGCTTGACTCCAGTGGCCGGAGTCCCGCTGCCGTTTTTAAGTTATGGAGGGAGTTCTCTGGTTTCTGTTCTGGCTTCTTTCGGAATCGCACAAAGCGTTTATTTGCGGGGAGATAAAATTATTGACTAATGCAAGAACTTTTGTTATACTAAAAAATACGTTAATTTATTAACAGTTTGAGAGGGAAATCATCTGCGGAAATACAAATTTTATTTATGTTCGCAGGAGAAATCCAGGTAGAACAAAAAAATGAAAAAAATTAGCTTAGCGGCTGTTGCCAGAAAAGAGAGAGGGCGGAAAGTCAATAGTGGCAGAAAATCAGGCCGGATTCCGGCAGTAATTTATGGAAAAAATGTCACTCCGGAAAGTCTGTGGATCAATAATCTTGAACTCTGCCGGCTATTGGGCAAATCAAGCGAAAGCGTGATTATCGACTTAAGCATTGACGGCAAGGGCGGCCGGAATGTTATTATTCATGAATTGCAAAAAAATCCGGTCAACGATCAGTTTATACATGTTGATTTTTATCAAGTCAGGATGGATGAAAAAATTAAAGCGGCAATCCAGCTCGAGTTTATCAATGAGTCAATTGCTGTAAAAGAATTAGGCGGGGTTTTGGTTAAAAATTTGGACAAAATAGAGGTGGAGTGTCTGCCAGCTGATTTGCCTTCGCATATTGAGGTTGATATTTCAAAAATCAAAACTTTTGACGAGCATGTCTTTGTTAAAGATCTTGAAGTTGGAGAAAAAGTTGAAATAAAAATAGATCCGGAAACGGTTGTGGCTCTGGTTACGCCGCCGCGCACCGAAGAAGAATTGAGCGAACTTTCAGAGAAGGTGGAAGAGGATGTGACAAAGGTTGAGGGCGTGGTTAAAGAAGAATCTGCGGCAGAAGAAAAGATAAAACAGCAATAAATTTCAAAAAACCACGCATAGGCAGTTTTTTGTTTTTGTGTTATAATAAAAGTCGATTGGGCTTATGAAGCTAATTTAAATTAGCAAAAGTGATGTTAGTTGTGAAAAAAAGAATAATGCTATTTGCTTTAGGCGCGGTTTTTCTCGCTGGTGTTTTGTTTATTGCAGAAAATATTGCATGGGCGGAAGATGATATTGAGAAAATTCAGGATAAAATTGAAAACATTGAGGAAAAAAAAGCTAAAACCGAAAAAACTTTGCAAGGTTCGCAGGAAATGCTCAATAGGAATATTATTCAATTGAATCAGACGCAAAGCTTAATTAAAAAAACTGAAACTGAGATTTCACGCAAAGAAGCGGAAATCAAAAATCTCGAGAGCCGCATGGAGCTGAACAAAATGATTTTCAGGGAATATCTGCGAGAAATGTATTATAATGATCAAGAAGAGCCGTTGATTCAGCTGGCCGTAAGTAAGGATAAGTTGAGTAATATTTTTGCCAATACCGACAATATGATAAGCGCCAAAGAAAGAATTTTTTTTCTTTTGGCGGAAATAAGCGAATCAAGATTGGAATTCAGTAAAAACAAAGAAGAATTGGCGAACAAAAAGGAAGATCATGAAAAGCTGCTTTCCATAAAAAAAAGCGAACAATATGAAATAAAATCCGATATTAATGAAGCGCAAGCTACTATTTCGGAACTTAATGCTAAATTGAACAAATTAAGGGGAGAGCTGTCTTCTCTTTTAGGAAATTCCGTGAGTACTAAAAATATTCTTGAAGCGGCTGCCTTTGCCAGTAAGATTACCGGTGTGCGCAAAGATTTTTTGTTGGGAGTCCTGGTTGTTGAATCCAATCTTGGACGTTATACCGGCGGTTGCAATTTCAAAGAAAGCAAAATGAGCGGCACCCGGGCCGAAATTTTCAAAGATATTTGCAAAGAACTGGGATACGATTACCGCAAGCAAAAAGTTTCTTGTCCTCCTTCGGGCTATAAGGGCACCGGAGGGGCAATGGGCGTGGCTCAATTTATGCCGGATACCTGGATGGCTTATAAAAGATCCATTTCTTCAGTTACCGGGTATAAGCCGCCTGATCCGTGGAATCTGACCGACGGCGTGGTGGCTATGGCTCTGAAACTGGCTAAAGTTTCTGGAGTCACTGCCCATAAAAAAA
>CAZUWD010000101.1:0-2400 GCA_964624015.1 uncultured Bdellovibrionales bacterium
GCGCATTATTTGACGGACGTTTTTGCCGGCTATATTTTTGGTGGAATCTGGCTTTGGCTGGGGATATATTTGCATAAAAAAAATCACCCTGTGAAATAAATTTTATCAATTGGTAATTGATAAAATTAAGATTCGGGGTAAGATTAGCTTAGCAAATTTTTTGTAGTAAATAAAATTAAAAAATAGATTTCAGGCTATTTAAATTAAGCCCGAATATTATTTAACAGGGTAAAATGAAAAAAATTAATATCGGACTTATTTTCGGTGGCCGGTCGGGCGAGTATGAAGTGTCGCTGGTTTCCGGGCGTTCTATTTTTAAAGCGCTGGACAAAAAAAGATACAATGTTTTTCTGATTGGCATTGATAAAAATGGCGCCTGGCATTTGGGCGAAGACGAATCAATTTGGACAGGCGGAAAAGGCGTGGGAAAATTAAAACTCAACACCAAGTTGCCCGTCGTGACGGCAATTGCGGAAAAAGGCAAAATATTTCTCATTGATATCAAAAACGGCAGAAAGCTGGCCGACATCGATGTATTTTTTCCGGTTACGCATGGTACGTTCGGCGAAGACGGGTGCTTACAAGGTTTTTTTGAATTATTAGGAGCTGTTTATGTCGGCTCAAACGTCCTGGGGTCGGCTGTCGGCATGGACAAGGATGTGATGAAAAGGCTTTTCCGCGAAGTCGGGATTCCGATCGGCAAGTTCCATACATTACTTGAACATCCAGCATCCGGGTTATTGGACGGGATAATTAAGGATTTGAAGTTTCCGATTTTTGTGAAACCGGCCAATTTGGGCTCATCAGTCGGAATTTCCAAGGCAAAAAATAAAAAAGAGCTAAGTCGGGCGATTAAGCTGGCTTTCCAGTTTGATAACAAAATTATTTTAGAAGAATTTATAAAAGGCCGGGAAATTGAATGTTCTGTTTTAGGAAATGAGCGCCCGGCTGCTTCCTGGCCGGGAGAAATAAAGCTGACGAGTGAATTTTATTCTTACGAATCGAAATATATAAATGACAAATTATCCACGCCTGTGCCAAAGGCTGATCTGGACAAAAAAACTGCCGAAAAATTACAGCAGCTGGCAATTAGAGTTTTTCAAGTTCTGAATTGCGAAGGCATGGGGCGGGTGGATTTTTTTCTGACGCCGGCCGGAAAAATATATGCCAATGAAATCAACACCCTGCCGGGTTTCACGCAGTTTTCCATGTATCCGAAAATGTGGGAAAATTCCGGTTTGCCGTATTCCGGGCTGCTGGACGAGCTCATCCGGCTTGCTATTTTGCGGAAAAAGAGAGATGATAAAATAAAGAGAAGTTATTGAAAAATAATGCAAAAAACCATCGGAAAGGGAGGTAATCATGCAGAAAATGATCGTTCTTTTGCTGGCAATATTCTTATTTTTCTTGATCGCCGCAATATTTCTGCGCAAAAAGAAAAGGAAGGATATGCTGTGGCGCGTGGATTTATCCGTATGATTTTCAAAAGGAAATGGATATTTTGCGGGATTTTTTCAGCTTGGCCAGCGGCGAGCTGATTGTCATAACTGCCCAAAAAATTGAAAATGATCAGGAAGCGAGGGAATTTTTTAATGTAGGATAAAACATAATATCGCGGAATACAAAAAAAGAAAGTGTGACAATTTTATTGCCTAGGCAATAAAATTGTCACACTAATAAATAAGCAAATAAAGGCCTGTTGATTAGTTGAGAAAGGAAATACGCATCGCATAGTAATTTAAATCATTTTCTTGCATGAACGGAAAAAATCAGAAAATAATAAAGACGGTTAAAAATGGCGGAGTCGGCGTTTTGCCGACGGACACGCTCTACGGCCTGGTTGGCAGCGCTTTTTCCAAAAAAGCGGTGGCAAGAATTTATCGACTGAAAGACAGGAGCCAAAAAAAGCCCCTGATCATACTGATTTCGTCCGTTGACGATTTGGAACCGTTCGGAATTAATTTGAACGCAGCTACTGAAAAAATTTTACAAAAATTTTGGCCGGGAAAAGTCAGCGTTGTTCTGTCGTGCAATAAAAGCGGATTTTTTTATCTGCACCGCGGCACGCAATCGCTGGCCTTCAGATTGCCGCGCAAAAAGAGCCTGATAAAAATTCTCAAAAAAACCGGGCCGCTGGTAGCGCCGAGCGCCAACCCTGAAGGAGAGGAACCGGCCAAAAATATCCGGGAGGCCAAAAAATATTTTGAAAGCAAAATCGATTTTTATGTCTCCGGCGGAACATTGGATTCCGAACCATCGACTTTAATCGAAATTAAAAATAAAAAGATAAAAATCTTGCGTCTAGGCGCAGTGGGCATAAAACTTGATTTAATTGCTTAAGACGAGTTATCCACAGTTTTGGCATATTTGCAGCTTTATGCTATAATTCAACCGGGAAAA
>CAZUWD010000102.1:0-2333 GCA_964624015.1 uncultured Bdellovibrionales bacterium
CCTAAATATCTTAGTACAAAAAATGCCTGCGGTCAAAATACCCGGCATCTATTTTCAGAATCACTGCATTTGTAAACAATATCGCCCGCCTCATCCGTTCTCCGAGTTTTTGCGTTTCTTTTCCGCAATCTTTCCAAAACTTCCGGCGCCGGATGGCCATAGGAGTTTTTTCCAACGGAAATGACCGCTTCTTCCGGCTGGACTGTATCCAGAAATTCTTCCGAAGTGGAATATTTGGAGCCGTGATGGCCGATTTTTAAAACGCGCGATTTTAGACGACTCGGCAGCAGCACGCCGAAAACGTTGCGCCCGTCTTCAGCAATCAAAACCGCTTCCTTGTCCATCGGCAGGTCGCCGGCAAGCAAAAAACTGTCCTCGCGCCACCTAAGCGCGGCAACCACGCTGCCTGCGTTGGAATCTCCTTCGCTTCCATCAAAAGATTCAAGAGGATAAACAATTTCCAAAATTGCGCCGCCCGTCAATTTCAAGCTGGCGCCGCGAACCGCTTCGACTTCCCGCATAGCCTCCTTTTGCAACGCGTCTGCCAGCGCCTTAAATATTTCTGAATCGCTTCCATCTCTTGTCCGGATCACCGATTCGATGCGATAAGCGCGAAAAGCGTCCGGAAGGCCGCCAATATGATCAGCATCCGGATGAGTAACAATTACTGCTTCGATTTTTCTGTCCCAAAATGGTATGTATTTCCCCAGCTTTTCCAGAAGAATTTTTCCGCTTTTACCGCCATCAATTAAAATTTGCTGCGAGCCTTGCGAAATCAAAATTGCGTCCCCCTGTCCGACATCCAGGAAAATTATTTTGAGCTCCTGCGATTTCTCAATCCAGATGATCCCGGCCAAAATCAGACTCAGCGCAAGGAGCGCTGCCAGTATAAAATAAATTGCTTTTCGGTACTGCATAAATAATAAGTATCAATAAATTCGAGCCTGGGAGATTTAGAGCGGGAACCAAAAATTTATTAAGAAATTTTATCCGGCTCGAAAGTTTCTTTGTTGCTTTCTTTGCGGCCAAGGAAAGTTGGAATAAATAATATTATATACCAAATAGCTGCTCCCCACCACGGGAAATTGCTTATTTCCAAAGCGGAAAATTTGAAGCCGGCCAAAAAACTAATGACAGCCGTTTCATACTTCAGCGGCAAATATGCCAGCCAAGCCAAAACCGTTCCCAAAGCCGGCAATATGAAACTGGCAATCGCCATAAGAAATCCCAAAAGCATCGTCACCGGCACTATAGGCAGAATCAAAACATTAGCCAATAGGGATACTAAGGATAAATTATGGAAATTATATAAAATTACGGGCATTACAAAAATCTGCGCCGAAATGGACAGGAATAATATTTCCCAGAACCAGAAAAGCTTGCTGTTTTTGTCCAGTTTATTTTCAAAAAATGGATAGAAGCGAACAATGCCGAGCGTTGCTAAAAATGACAACTGGAAACCAATATCGTATCGTAAGAGAAACGGATTGACGATCAGCATTGCAGCTGCCGAAAACACGACAGCGTTTTGCGCGTTGGCCAGCCGTCCGTTTTTCATCGCCCAAAGCAGTAATCCTCCCATTACGCCCGCCCTCACGGCGGAACTCGGAAAACCGATCATCAGGACAAACAGAAATATGCCGATGATCGCCGCCCAAAAAGCCTGCTGGCGCCAAAAACCGATAAAAATGAAAAAAAGCATCAGATATTCGGCAATAATCGTGACATTGTACCCGGATACCGCCACAATATGAGTCATTCCGGTTCGGGAAAAATTGTCTTTTAGTTCTTTCGGCAGCTGCCCGCTTCCGCCCAAAAGCAAACCGCTCATAAGTCCGGATTCCGGAAACGGAATTAGCCTGTCGATATTTTCAGAAAATTTATTTTTAATTTTTAAAAGCCGGCCATAAATCCTGCCGGCTTGCCCGCGCTCTACTAGTTCCAATTTTGTATTTTTGCAGACATACAATATTTTGTCCTTCGCCAAATACATCCGGTAGTTGAAATTCTCAAAATTTTCCGGAACTTTCAGCTCGCAATCAATTTTTATTTTATCTCCGTAAAAATATTCCGGATATTTGCCAACACTCGCCAGAATTTTCACGGATTCAGCCGGATGACCGGGCGTTATGCTTGCGACAATTTGCTGATAGTTATCCTTGGCCGCCGGCTCTTTGGCAATGAGCGCTTCTCCGGAATATTTTTGTCCGGCCAAATCCGCCTTGCCTGTTTCAATGAGTTTTTTGTCTGTCAAATACATGCCGCAAGAGAAAAATAAAATCGCAAATCCTGCGAGCAAAACGATTTTATTTCTATAAAAAATAGTTGCACCG
>CAZUWD010000103.1:0-2326 GCA_964624015.1 uncultured Bdellovibrionales bacterium
ATTATACCACTATTGAAACTCGGATTTAGGAGTTTCGTAATTCAAAGTAATTAGTTAACAAGCTCACGAGTTAACGCGCTAATCTCATAATAACTCGTTAACGCATTAGCCCGTTAGTAAAAAATAAAAAATGATAACAAGTATCAAAGAGATTCTAACCAAGGCCAGAGAAGGCGGTTATGCCGTCGGCGCATTCAATACTTTCAATCTGGAAACAACCAGGGCGATCATGGAAGCGGCCAGAGAAATGCGTTCCCCGGTTATCATCCAGGTTACGGAAAAAACCATGGAATACGGGGGCGGACGCGGAATATTCCATCTGATAAAAAATAACGCCGAGTTTTATGCGCCGGAAATTCCGATCGGCATCCATCTTGATCACGGCAAAAGTTTTGAAATCATAAAGCGCGCCATTACCATCGGCTTTACTTCGGTAATGTATGACGGATCGCGCAAAGAATTTGAAGACAATCTGATGGTAACCAAGGAAATTGCGGACTATTGCCATAAAAAAGACGTGAATATTCAGGCGGAACTCGGAAGTGTCCCTTATTTGGGCGAAGCTGAAATGCGGGAAATCAACTGGGATGAATATATGACAGATCCGGAACAGGCGGCGCATTTTGTGAAAGAAACCGGCATAGATTTTTTGGCTGTGGCTATCGGCAACGCGCATGGCTTTTTCCGGGAAAGAAGCGAGCCGGATTATGTTCGCCTGGAAGTCATTAATAAAAATCTGGACATCCCGCTTATTTTGCATGGCGCTTCCGATTGGGAAAACGGCCGGGTGGACGAAGTTATCAAGCGGGGAATCGCCTGTTTTAATGTGGATACGGCCATCCGTCTGGCTTTTGTGAATAGTCTTGTCAAATCGATACGCGAACAAGGCGATCCGTCATTTGATCTGCGCGAACTTCTGGGCCATTCGGGCGAAGCGGTCAAGGAAATGATCAAGGAAAAAATCAAAATTTTCAGAAGCGACGGAAAGGCCTGATCGCCAATAGCCGCTAATTAAAGAAGAATATTCGCGAATTTGGTTTTTGCATTCGCGATAATTTGCGAACATGTGCCTGGCAATACCGGGAAGGATAATTGCGATAAATCATCAGCAGGCGACTGCTGATTTTGACGGTATTAAAAAAGAAATAAACATTTCCCTGGTTGAAGTTAAAAAAGGAGATTTTGTGATGGTGCATGCCGGCTTTGCGATTGAAAAAATGAAAAAGAAAGAAGCCGATGATATTTTTAAGATTTTGAAAAATGGACAAAAAAACGGCAAAATTGGCAGAAGAAATTAACCGGCTGGCCGGACGCATCAGCCGGAATGTCAATCTGATGGAGGTTTGCGGCACGCACACGCAAGCCGTGGCCAGGTATGGAATAAGAGAAATGATGCCGGAGAATATCCATCTGACCACCGGACCGGGTTGTCCGGTCTGCGTAACGGCACAGGAGGATATTGACGCGATTGTGAGCTTGGCTCTTGCCGGCGTACCGGTGGCGACTTATGGCGATATGTTGCGCGTGCCGGGTTTTCGGGGAAGTCTGGATCAGGCGCGCGAACAAGGCGCCAAGGTTTTTGATGTTTATTCCGTTGAGGATGCTCTGGTTTTACAAGAGAAGCATCCCGGGCTGGTTTTTTTAGGACTGGGCTTTGAGACGACGACTCCGATGACGGCCTGGGCGGTTAAGAAAGGACTGGCGGTTTATTCAACGCACAAATTATTTTTGCCGGCCATGGAGGCGCTTTTAAAAATTGGAGAAATAAAGATAGACGGCTATATCTGTCCCGGGCATGTATCGGCAATTATCGGCGCTGATCCGTATAAATCAATGAAAGTGCCGCAGGTTATCACCGGATTTGCCGCCGGGGATATTTTGGCGGGAATCTGCATGCTTCTGCGCCAGATTGATGAAGGCCGGGCTGAAATAGAAAACGAATATTCGCGGGTAGTTGGCAAGAAAGGGAATCCGCGGGCGCGGAAAGAGATATTTGATGTGTTTGAGACGGCCGGAGGAAACTGGCGGGGCTTCGGAGTGATTCCGGGATCCGGGCTGGAAATAAAAAAGAAATATGCCCGGCTCGACGCTAAAATAAAATACAAAAAAATTCTGGACAAAATTGATTTTTCGCAATCGCGCCGGCCAACCGGCTGCCGATGCGGAGAAGTTATTCGCGGAATTTTAGCGCCGGACAAATGTCCGCTTTTCAGGAGAAAATGCCTGCCGGAAAATCCGGTCGGGCCGTGCATGGTTTCCGGCGAAGGGGCGTGCAATGTGGAATACAGGTATAATCCAAAATTCAAAAATTAAAATGCAAAACGAC
>CAZUWD010000104.1:0-2320 GCA_964624015.1 uncultured Bdellovibrionales bacterium
AGGTTGGCATCGACGCCCTGCGATGTCCGCCTCGGACTCGCAGGGTAATTCACAACATTTAATATTTTAATTTTGAATTTATTTGGAATTTATAATTTTGAATTTGTAATTTAGAAGTATGAATAAAATTCATTTTAAAATTGTCACTCCGGAAAAAACTGTCTTTGAGGAAGAAATCGATCAGGCGACTTTGCCGGTGACGGACGGGGAAGTTACTATTTTACCCGGCCATCGCAACTATATTGCGTCGTTCAAAGCCGGAGAAATTATGCTGAAAAAGGGCGGACAAGAAATTCATTTGGCGACAGCCGGAGGGTTCCTTGAGTTTGCCAAAAATACGTTAGTAGTTCTGGCTGATCGGGCGGAGCGGGCGGAGGATATTGATCTTAGTCGCGCGGAAGAAGCGAGAAAAAGAGCAGAAGAGCTCAAAAAAGAAGCAATCACGGCGGATGAAACCGAATACGCGCGCATCGCGGCGCTCATTGAAAAGGAAGCCGCCAGAATAAAAGTGGCGAGAAAGCATCACACAAGAACAGGAATAAAAATCGATTAAATTTAAAATTTATGAATTCAACAGAAAGCTCCAGTCAGAAAATCGCGCATGAAAATTTCAAGCGTTGGGCGGAGTCCCTAAAAACAAAAAATCCGCAAGAAGTAGCCTCTTTGTATGCGGAAGACGCGACATTTCTTCCGACTGTATCGCCCGATTTTAAAATCGGAACCGAAGAGGCGAAAGGCTGTTTCGAGCATTTTCTGAAAAAAAATCCGGAAGGGGAAATTACGCTGGATAAATTGCAGGTGTTGGGTGAAAATGCATATCTGCATTCCGGAATGTATGATTTCCAACTGGGAGAAAGCGGTAACAAACAGTCTGTAAAAGCCAGGTTTTCTTTTGTTTGGAAAAAAGAATCAGGCGGGGAATGGAAAATTATCCACTATCACTCGTCTGTTTGTCCGCAATAAGCAGTTTTTAAGGAGCCGCAAGGCTCCTTTTTTAGACGTTACCCTTTTCTTTTTTTCAAATAGTTCTATAATACAGGCATAAGCAATAAGATAACTGAACGATAAAATGCGTCATCCTGAACTTGTTTCAGGATCTAAAAAATATTTCGATATTAGATTCCGGATCCCTGTCTGCGGCAGGCAGGAAGTCCGGAATGACAATTGTTCAAGGATCAAAACAATGCAAAAGAAATTAATCATTGCCGGGATTGCAATTATTGCCATTCTGGCGGCAGTGTTGACGGTCTTGGTTGGCTTTAATCGCAATATGAGCGGAAGCCCGGCGGTTTTTGAAGAAGAATATCCAATAGAAATGGAAGCGATGGCTCCTGATGCGGCCGGCATACCGGAACCGGGCGGCGCCGGATTTCCGTCCTTTCAGGGCAGCAAAGTTACCAGGGAGATTGCCTTGGAAAGAGCGCTGGCAACCGCTGCCGCAACGGATGTTGACAAGAAGGTCATTGAAAACGGAAGTTTAACCCTGAAAGTTTCGAGCGTTGACCGCGCGGCGGAAAATATTTCCAAAATTGCCAAGGACAACGGCGGGGATGTTTTTTCCAGTAATATTTATAACCGCAACAATGTCAAAACCGGAACGATGCAGGTGAAAGTGCCGGCGGCCAATTTCGAAAAAACTTTTTCTGAAATCAAAAAAGTGGCGGCGTTGGTCGTGCAGGAATCAACATCCGGTCAGGATGTGACGGAAGAATATGCCGATTTGCAAGTGCAACTCAAAAACAAACAGGCGGAGGAACAGCAATTCGTGCAAATTCTTAGGCAAGCCGTGAAAATTCAGGATATCCTGGATGTGACAACGCAGCTGTCGCGTGTCCGCGGGGAAATCGAAAGTTTGCAAGGCCGAATAAAATTTCTGAATTCGCAAACCGACATGGCCAGTATTTTTGTGAGCTTAAGTGAGGATCAGAACATCACCATCACCGATTCTTGGCGGCCGTGGCAGACAGTGAAAGACGCGATGAACAATCTTATCAGAAAACTGCAAGGCTTTGTCAATTTCGCGATTGTTTTAATCATCACGGTCATTCCGGTCGCGATTCTGTATCTGTTTTTGGCATACGTTGTGTATCTGGTTGGAAAAAAATTATATTTCAGATTCAAAAAACCGGAGCAAAAATAATAAGAAAAAAGCAGAAATCCCGATCCAGCGGGATTTTTGTTTGGCTTGAAAAAGATTAAAATATGGAGTAAAGTTTATTATATGGATAAATATGATCCGAAAAAAATAGAGCCAAAGTGGGTCGCCTACGCCGGAGCTTCGGCGGACCGAGCAGAAATATGACCAATTATAATCCTAAAG
>CAZUWD010000105.1:0-2310 GCA_964624015.1 uncultured Bdellovibrionales bacterium
TTTGTTTTATAAAAAGCCCTTTTACTAAGGGTTTGTAAAAGGATTAAAATATTAAATGTCGCATAAGTATCATTGTGCGACACTAACAATAATGGAAAGCATGCCCTTTTCCTTTTATGTGACAGCCTGTGAATGGTTTGTGTAGTTCCGGATGAATTCAATCGGCTCTTTCCAAAATCGCGGCTCGCCGGTTCCCGTCTCTCCCTTATAATATCCTGGCAAAACTTTTTGATGAAACGGTCCTTGATAAATTCCAAAATGCAAATGTTCCTGTCTCCAGCCTCCGTTAGACTCACTCATGCTTTTGCCAATCTTGCCAATAATATCCCCTATTTCAATAAAATCGCCTTTTTTAACAAACCGTCTTCCCAAGTGTCCGTAAAGCGAATAAAATTTTTCTTTTGTCTTTGGATTTTTGTGGGCGATAATTATGATGCCGCCCCAATTGCGGATTTTAATTTCTCCTGTTTCTGAAAATTCACCCGGATGCAGTTTCGAATAAACAACGGTGCCGCGCCCGATAGCGAAGATTTTCGTTTCGGCGTGTGCGACAATATCAACGCCAAGATGCTTTCCCCAATCTTGTCCGTCATAGGAGTTTTTTTTGAGGAATTGCGAAGAAATATTTTTGAAGTTACCGATGGGAAAATTAAGAATGGGTGTGTTGCGATAAGTCATAAAATTATTTGCCCAGCTTCGCTTGGACAAAAATTATAAACAAGTTTTATTTTGATAGTCCTTAATGGCTGCATGCAGGGCATCATCAGCCAAATTTGAGCAATGCATTTTGATCGGAGGCAGACCCTGGAGTGCGTCCGCAACGTTACGCCGGTTGATTTTAACCGCTTCCTTGAGGGTTTTTCCCTTTGCCAAATCAGTAATCATTGAAGAGGTTGCAATGGCTGAGGCGCATCCCAATGTTTCAAACTTAATGTCGTTAATATATTTTTTACCCTTTTTATTTTTTTTGACTTTTATATAAATCTTCATTAAATCGCCGCAAACCGGATTGCCGACAATGCCGACTCCGGAAGGATTTTTCATTTTTCCCTGGTTATGGGGGCGCAAAAAATGGTCGAGAACTTTTTTTGAATATTGCATATAATTTTATCATTCCGAACTTGCCTGCCTGCCGGGAGGCAGGATTCAGAATCCAACTTTATTTTTTAGATCCCGGATCAAGTCCGGGATGACACCGTCATTATTTTTTTGAGTAATAATCTTTCAGCACGCTTCCGGAAACTTTGCGCAATCTGTCAATCATCTCTTTCAATTTCTTAATGGCAAAATTAATTTCTTGCCTGGTCGTGTGCTTTCCCAGTGTCAAGCGCAGAGACCCGTGGGCTTGTTCCGGCTTGAGGCCAATGGCCAGCAGGACATGGGACGGCGAAAGTGCGCCGGAAGAACAGGCCGAGCCGGTGGAGCCGGCCACTCCTTCCATATCCAGTGACAAAATCAGCCCCTCCCCTTCCACGTTGTCAAAACGAAAATTGGCATTATGGGGAGATCTTTTTTCCTGTGATCCGTTAAGATAACTGCCGGAAATTTCTTTTAAAACTTTTTTTATCAGATAATCACGCAAACCTTTTATTTTTTTTGCGTCTTGCATTTTATTTTTTTGTAAAATTTCCACAGCTTTGCCCAGCCCGACAATGCCAGGCACATTGTGTGTACCGGCGCGCAGTTTGTATTCCTGGTCGCCGCCATGCTGGATTTTGCGGATAGGGGTGTCTTTTTTGGCATACAAAATTCCCACTCCCTTGGGCCCATAAATTTTGTGGGCAGAAAAAGATAAAAGATCAACTTCCAGTTTGGAAACGTTGCTTTCAAAATAGTTTATGCCTTGCGTGGCGTCCGTGTGGAACAATGGATAAAAATTCACAGTCGGGAAATTATAGTTTGGCCGGCGTTTGTTTTTTAGCTGCCGGATCAGCCTGCCTATTTCTGCGATCGGTTGGACGGTTCCAATTTCATTATTGACGTACATTATGGAAATCAGTATTGTATTCGGACGGACGGATTTTTTTACATCGGCAACCCGGATTAAGCCCTTATGGTCGGTCTTGATGCAGGTTATTTCCGCCAAGCCCTCCTTTTCCGCCGCCTTGCAGGCGTCCAAAACGCAATGATGCTCAAAAGCCGTCGTAATAATATGCGGCTTGTCGATTGCCAGGAAATCCGGTTTCTTTGGGTTGTTTTGGTCGAGAGAAACCGGATTTCTTAAAAGTTTACCTGCAAAATACGATTTTAATACTCCCCGGATGGCCAGATTATTGCTTTCGGTCGCGCCGGAAGTGAAAATTATTTCCG
>CAZUWD010000106.1:0-2257 GCA_964624015.1 uncultured Bdellovibrionales bacterium
AAATAGCAAGGCGGTTTACGGCTGTCAACGGCTCGACTTGACAAATCGTGAGAATCGGAGTATAACTATAGGTTGTTCTTTTTATTTCAGAAACTGAAGCCAAAGGAGGTTGCCATGAAGAAACTGTTTGTTATGTGTCTGTTTTTACTTTTTGCGGCTGGCGCTTGTGCCGGCCGCGAAGTCCGGCCAACGGCCGGACTGGACTGGATATCCGGCCGCTCGGTGACGGTCTGCTGCAGTACTGGCGAGTCTGTCGCCATTGCCGCCGCCGAGGAAGCTTTGCGGCAGGTTCACAAGGCGGTTGTTTATGCCAACCGGAATTGCCGCGGTTACCAGAGAGAAATCAGAAGTGACACTGAATTTGTCGCTATGATTTCTCTTGAAAGCGGCCGGACAATTCTGGGTCTTTCCGGCGGCGGCTCTGGCGCCAATGTCCAAATATCTATTGTGGACAGAAACGGCAAGATTGCGGCCCAGGGCAGAGGAAGCGCCAAGCCGTATTATGCCGGCGTTTCGGTCGGCGGCTGGCGGAATCGCGCTTCCGGAGCGGTCTGGCAGAACGACCGCTATGAACTGCTGAAGATAGCAGTTTATGAGGCGATAGCGAGCTTACACTAAGGCCGGCGAAGCCAACAATTCGGGGGGTGTCTGCGGACATCCCTTTTCATTTTGCCGAAATATCTTTAATATGAAAGTTATGAAAAGTTATATTACAGAAAATTCAAAGCAAACCCAAAAAATAGGAGAACTTTTAGCGCAGGAAATTTTGGCAGATAGGGGTGCTTCGAGGAAGACTGGTCTCCCTCAATCGAAGGGATTAAAAGGAATCGGGCTTCCCGGAGCCTTTGTCATTTGTCTTGACGGCGATCTGGGCGCCGGGAAAACAACTTTCGCGCAAGGACTTTTGAAAGGCCTGGGCGCCAAGGGGCCGTATACCAGCCCGACTTTTTTGATAATGAAGGAATACAAATTTTTTGCAACCTCGCCAAGGCGGGGCTGCAAACCCCCGCTACGAATGGGGGACATGCGAATTAATAATATTTATCATATCGACGCTTACAGGGTTAAGGCGAGAGATATTTTAAATTTAAGCTGGGAGGAAATCAAAAAAAATGATAATATTGTAATTATTGAATGGCCGGAGCGAATCAAAAAAATAATCCCCAAAAACAGTTTGTGGCTGGAATTCAAATGGCTGGGAGAAAATAAAAGGCAAATAATTTTTAAAAGC
Organism: uncultured Bdellovibrionales bacterium; assembly: GCA_964624015.1. Classification (GTDB taxonomy): domain Bacteria; phylum Patescibacteriota; class Minisyncoccia; order Moranbacterales; family UBA2206; genus CAZUWD01. The sequence goes on from CAZUWD010000106.1 coordinate 1,232, forward strand.
AAATAAAAATGGACAGGATCAAAATTTTCGTCATTGTTCTGGCGGTTTTGGCGCTTTCCGGCTGTTCGGCGGCGGATAAAGCCGGCCGGGAACAAAAAAAAGCAGCGGAAGAAGATTATCTGCCGCAGCAAGTCAATTTGTATCAGGGCATGAAAGAGGATATTCAGAAAGCGACTGACCAAGAAAACAAAAAAATCAATGAAGCGCTGGAGGAAAGCGGTTTAAAAGATAATAAAAATTCTATGGATTACGCAAAGCAATATTCGCAGGCGGTTATCACCACTAGTTTGGGAAAAATAAAAGTTAAATTCTACGGTGCCGACTCGCCGAACACAGTCAATAATTTTCTGAAACTCGCGGCGGAGAAATTTTACGACGGCACCAAATTTCACCGTGTCATCAAAGGCTTTATGATCCAAGGCGGCGATCCGAATTCTAAAACGGGAAATATCGCCACTTGGGGCATGGGCGGACCGGGCTACAAATTCGCCGATGAATTCAATTCCAAAAAACTGGTGCGCGGATCATTGGCTATGGCCAATTCCGGACCCGACACCAACGGCTCACAATTTTTCATTGTGACTGCCGAGGCCACTCCCTGGCTTGACGGCAAGCACACTAATTTTGGGGAAGTGATTTCCGGCATGGAGGTAGTGGACAAAATTGAAAACGCCAAAACCGGAGCTAATGACCGTCCAGCGGAGGATATAATAATTCAAGGAATCGAGCTGGTGAAATAGTTTCCCAGGGAGGAAAAGGCGCAAAATTTGACAAATGAATTTTAGTTGAATTGTCTAGCTATCGCCAGGTATTTAAACTAAAGGAGTGGTTTAGATAAAAAGAGGCAGGGTCGGGTTCCGACGCCTGCCTTTCGCTTTGTCCTTGGCACTTTGCTATAATATATTTATGGAAAAATTTCAAGTAAATCGAAGTGAAAAATTGCCTTCAGAAACGAAAAAAAGCTTAATGTTAGACAAAATAAAGCCGAATTTTGTCAAGAGACACGAGGCTGGCAGAAAAATAAAA
>CAZUWD010000107.1:0-1263 GCA_964624015.1 uncultured Bdellovibrionales bacterium
GGCGGAGATCCAAAATCAACCATCTTCGTCCAATCGCATATTTCCGAACATGCCGAATTGGCCTGGATATTAAACACGATCGCTAGAATATCCGACCTTGATAAAATGACGCAATTTAAAGACAAATCAAAAAAAGAAGGCCGGGAAAGCGCCGGGGTCGGCCTGTATGATTATCCCGTTTTAATGGCAGCCGATATACTTTTATACGATACGCAGACTGTTCCGGTCGGACAAGATCAGGTGCAACACATTGAACTGGCCCGAACATTGGCCAAAAGATTCAACCGCAGATTCGGTGACGTTTTTGTAATTCCTGAATATTTTCTAAAAGAAGAAGGAAGGCTGATTATGGGTCTGGATGATCCATCAAGGAAAATGTCGAAATCAGCTTCTTCAGAATATAACTACATCTCGCTTGCCGACGATGCAGAAACTGTGCGCAAGAAAATCAAAAAGGCCGTGACGGATTCCGGAAAAGAAATAATTTATAACGACGACAAGCCGGCTTTAAAAAATCTGATTAATATTTATTCGCTTTTGTCCGATAGGGCGCCTGCAGATATTGAAAAAATATATGCCGGCAAGGGATATGCGGATTTCAAAAACGGCTTAGCCGGAATTATTATAGAATTCTTGCTTCCGCTTCAGGAAAAAATAAACGCTTTATCCGATGAAAAAGTTCTGGAAATACTGCGCGCCGGCGCGGACAAAGTCCGCCCGCTGGCCAGGGCCAAATTAGATGAAGTGAAGAAAAAAATCGGATTTATTTTATAAGTTCCACAAAAAACCGCCGCCGCGCGGTTTTTGCGTTTTTTATCCAAAACTTTCCACATTTACCCCATAAGTCCAGTCAATCTCGCCGTAGCTATGAAGCAATTCGTCCAGATATTTTTTCAGTTCGTCATATTTTTCCTGCGTTTGCGCTTCGAACTTTATGGTCAAATAGGGACCGTTCTGGGAATAACGGATTACAAACATAGAATCCGGGAGGTTCAAACGCACACCGTCACCGGCCCGCTCATCACTGATCACTTCCGCCGCCGGAAAATCTTTTTTCGTAATTTCACTGATCTTTTCGATTAAGGCCACTTTCTTGTCATCCGCGCAGCCAACCTTGATTTCCGGACTGGAAATATATTTAGGCAACATCGCTACGGCTTCGGAAAGCTTCTGGCCGGTCCGGGATAAATAAGAAAGCAAACGCAAGGCTGAATATATGCCATCGTCATGATTGTAAAAATCAGCCGAAAAGAAAAAATGGCC
>CAZUWD010000107.1:1278-2207 GCA_964624015.1 uncultured Bdellovibrionales bacterium
ATAAAGGCGGCTTTTATTTCCTGATTTTTCTTTTTTAAAAAGGAGTGTCCGGTGCGCCACATAAATGGTTCTCCGCCCCTTTCCTTAATAGTGTCTTCTACTACCTTGGAGCAAAGCGTATTGAACATTATTTTCGCCCCCGGATGCGCATGCAAAACATCAATGGCAAAAATAGCCACCAGGACATCGTTCCAAATTATTCCGCCTTGATCATCCACGATGCCGATACGGTCTCCGTCCGCATCATATGAAAAACCAATATCGGCTTTTTCCGCTAAAACTTTCTGTCGCAACCTCTCGGCTACTGCCAACTCGGTTGGATCCGGCGTACCCAGAGGGAAAGCCGGATTAATCCGGCAGTTGTTTTCAATGACCTCGCAGCCCAGATCGCGCAGGAATCCGGGCACGATCACGCCAGCTGTGGAATTGCCCGGATCAATTACTATTTTGAATTTCTTTCCGATTGTTAATCTTTTTATCAGATCGGCAAAATAATCCGCGCGGATATCCCGTTGTTCAATTTTACCTGGCTGTTCTCCCCGCTTATAATCTTCTTCTTCGACCATCCGGCGCAATTCCTGCATGCCGTCGTTAACCAGCGTTTCGGAAAAATCAATGGCGAATTTAAAACCGTTATATTCGGCCGGATTATGCGAAGCCGTCACAAATGCTCCGCCTTTGGCGTCCAGAAAATATTGCGCCCAGTAAAAAGTCCCGACCAGATTCATGCCGATGTCGACCGTGTCTATGCCCGCCCAACTGAAACCGCGTATCAAGGCCTCGCTATACTCTTCGCTGGTAGCCCGACAATCGCGACCGACAATCGCTTTGGTTATGCCGTGCTGTTTCAGATAAGTGCCGTGAGCGCGCCCCAGATGCTCGGCAATTTCCGGCGTTATATCGGTTCCAGCTATGCCGCGCAAATCATA
>CAZUWD010000108.1:0-2203 GCA_964624015.1 uncultured Bdellovibrionales bacterium
ATTATACCACTATTGAAACTCGGATTTAGGAGTTTCGTAATTCAAAGAAATTAATTGTCGATTTTTTTGGTAAATAAAGTACTTAATGATTTATCAATTGAAGAGAGAAAAAAAATATGGATACGGGCACAGCCATTCTTTTGGCGGGTTTTTTGGGCGCGGCAACAGGAGCGATTTCAGGTTATTTTGTCAGGCAGAATATCGCTAAAAAGCAATTAACGACTGCCGAAGGCAAAGTTTCTAAAATTATTGACGAAGCGGAAAAAAAAGCGCAGGAAGCGCTATTGGAAGCCAAAAACAAAGCAGTTGGAATTTTAGAAGAAGCTAAAAAAAAGGAAACGGAGCGGGAAAATCAAATACTGCGCCTGGAGGAGCGTCTGGGCAAAAGGGAGGAAATCCTCGATAAAAAAATGGAGGAAATTGACCGCGGGCGGATGCTTTTGGAAAAAAAGGCCGATGAAATAAGGCAAATTCGCAAGGAAGCTGAAGAAACCAGGCGCCAGGAATTGAAAAGACTGGAAAAAATTGCCGGCCTTTCTAAAGAAGCGGCCAAAAAAGTATTATTGCAGCTGACTGAAGAAGAAAGTCGGGATTTGCTGGCTAAAAAAATAAAAACACTGGAGCTGCAGGGCAAAGAAGAGCTGGAAAAGAAAGCCAGGGATATCATGACGCAGGCGATTCAGAGATATGCCGGGTCGCATGCGGCGGACGTGACAACCAGTACGGTAAGTATCGCTTCGGACGAACTTAAGGGAAGAATTATCGGACGCGAAGGAAGAAACATTAAATCACTGGAAAGACTGACTGGCATAGAAATAATAGTTGATGATACGCCGGAAGCCATTGTTATTTCCGGATTCGATCCGGTTCGCCGGGAAATTGCCAAGATTGCCATTGAAAAACTGGTGTCGGACGGGAGAATCCATCCTACAAAAATCGAAGAGGCTGTGGAATATGCCAAGCAGGAAGTCGGTAATAAAATTAAGGAAGCCGGCGAAGCGGCTGTTTATGATGTGGGAGTGGCCGGGCTTGATCCGAAACTTATTCAAATTTTAGGGCGCTTGCGCTACCGCACCAGCTACGGCCAAAACGCGCTGCTGCATTCTTTGGAGGTAGCTCATTTATCCGGAGCGCTGGCGGCTGAACTTGGCGCGGATTCAATGATTGCCAAAAAGGCCGGCCTTTTGCATGACATCGGGAAAGCCATTGACCATGAGGTTCAAGGAACCCATGTGGAAATAGGAATTAAAATTTTGCAAAAATTCGGAACAGGGAAAGAAATCATTGATGCTATGAAATCCCATCACGAGGACTACCCTTTTGAAAACTCCGAATCAATGATAATTTCAGCGGCGGATGCGATTTCCGCCAGTCGGCCGGGAGCGCGTAAAGACACGCTGGAAAATTATTTAAAACGCCTGGGGGAATTGGAGGTAGTGGCTAATTCTTTTGAAGAAGTGGAAAAAACTTATGCCATCCAAGCCGGGCGGGAAATCCGGGTTTTTGTCAGGCCGGATAAAGTGGACGATTTGGGAGCTATCAAGCTTTCTCGCGCTATTGCCGACAAAATAGAAAAAGAACTGAAATACCCGGGTGAAATAAAAGTAAATGTTATCCGGGAAACGCGGGCGGTTGAATACGCCAGATAGGCGACTGGATAACGGAACAAGCCGCATGTTAAATGCCGGCTTTAATTTGCGGAAATTCGGAATTAATATTAATATTGTCTATAGCGACTTATTCGCTAGTTTAATTGGCAAAACATAAATATACTAGAAAGGAAGGTGCAATATATGGCAAACATTAATAAGGACGCTCTGGTAGACGCGATTTCGCAGAAAACAGAACAATCAAAAAAAGATATTGAAACGGCAATCGACACCATGGTTGATGAAATAACCAAGGCTCTTCAGGCCGGAAATAAAGTCACTTTGACGGGCTTCGGCACTTTCCGCATTTCCAGCCGGGCGGCTCGCGAAGGGATTAATCCGCAGACCAAGCAGCGGATAACCATTCCGGCGATGAAGATCCCAAAGTTTACAGCCGGTAAATCGCTTAAAGAGGCGGTTAAGTAATGCATAGCTCATCATCGATTTAGTGAAAACGGACTATTTTACATAAAAATAAAATCCCGAATTAATCGGGATTTTATTTTTTGAGCGAGATATGAGAATCCCTGCCTGCCGGCAGGCAGGGAACTCGT
>CAZUWD010000109.1:0-2160 GCA_964624015.1 uncultured Bdellovibrionales bacterium
AGTTGTCTGAATTTAATTGGTAAAGTTAGTTTAGTAATTCAAAGTAATTTATAAACAGGAAGATGCGCTTTGGCTGAAAACAACTGATTTTGGAGATGACAAAGACAGGGTTTTGATCAAGAGTGACGGGCAGAAAACCTACTTTGCTTCCGATTGCGGATATATTTTAAACAAAATGGAGCGCGGCTTTTCCAGGATTATTGAAATTTGGGGAGCGGACCATCACGGCTATGTAAACAGGTTTAAAGCGGCGGCCAAAGCGCTGGGATTTTCTGGCGAATTAAAATTCATCATCATTCAGCTAGTGCGGCTTATTAAAGACGGCAAAGAAGTGAGGATGTCGAAGCGTGCCGGCAACGTAGTGTATATTGACGAACTGATTGATGAAGTCGGGCACGATGTGGCCAGATTTTTTTTCCTGATGTATTCGCCGGACACGCATATGAATTTTGATTTGGGGCTGGCTAAAGAAAGATCGGAAAAGAACCCGGTGTATTACGTGCAGTATGCGCACGCGCGGATTTGCAGCATCCTGCGCAAGGCCGGCAATCCCCAATTTGGTAACGGGGTTACCCAATGGCTGGCGCATGAAAAAGAATTGGGCTTGATGCGCGAATTGAACAAATTTCCGGAACTTATCGAAGAAATCTCGAAGAGTTATGAGGTTCACAAATTGCCGCATTACGCGATCAAGTTGGCCGATAAATTCCATTCTTTTTACCAGGAAGTGCGCGTGATTGACGCAGAAAAGCCGGAAATTATGAAGGCTAGACTAATACTGGCAAATGCTGTTAAAATAGTATTGGGCGAAACACTCCGGTTGATCGGAGTGAGCGCGCCGGAAAAAATGTGACAATTTAATTGTCATCCCGAGCCCTGCCTGCCGGCAGGCTGTCGAGGGATCTCGTGAATGTTACGAGATTGCCGCGCCATGCTCGCAATGACATTTGCTGGATTATGAGAATCGGTATTGATGCGAGAACAATTTTAAATCCGGAACAAGGCGACGCGATTGGGGTGGGACATTATACCTATCAACTGATCCGCCATCTCTTGGATATGGATACAGAAAATGAATATGTTATCTTTTTTGATTTTCGCGTGCGCGAGAAAGATATCAAAAAATTTTCCCGATCAAATGTCAAAATAAAATTTTATCCCTTTTCTGATTATAAAAAATATCTGCCCGGTGCGTATAATGAAATTTTGGGTACAGCCACTCTGGTCAAAGAAAATCTGGACATTATTCATACAACTTCGCCCATGAGCCGCATCCCGGCCAGTTACCGCGGGAAAACGGTCGTGACTTTTCATGATCTGGCGCCTTATAAAGTTCCGGAAGCTTTTCCGAAGATCAAGCGGACCAGAGCCAGGGCGGTTTTAAGCCTGATGGCGGGAAAAGCGGAGAGAATTATCGCCGTTTCCCGTTCAACCCAAAAAGATATTACGGATATTTTCAAAATTCCGGCGGAAAAAATCAGGGTGATTTACAGCGGCCTGGACAAAAGATTTTTTGCCGAACCGGCGATTACGCGCGAAAGGATTCTTTCAAGGTTCGGTATCAAAGACAAATACATACTTTTTTTGGGGACTCTGGAGCCGGTTAAGAACATATCCCGCCTTTTTGAAGCTTTTGGAATCTGCAAGGCCAATGCCAAAAAAGAAGGAATTAAATTTGATTTCGAACTGGTAATGGCCGGAAAAAACGGATGGATGGCCAGGGAATACAAACAAATGGCCAAAGACCTTGGTATTGCCAAGGATGTCGTCTTTACGGGCTATATTATCGGCGACGAGCTGGTGCCGCTTTTCAAAAATGCCGATTTTTTTGTGATGCCTTCGCTGTATGAAGGCTTTGGCACGACAGTTCTGGAGGCCTTTGCGACCGGCACGCCGGCCGTTGTTTCCGGTGTTTCTTCCATTCCGGAAATCGCAGGCGACGCGGCGCAGCTGGTGAATCCTTTGGATGCGCAGTCAATCGCGGAAGCAATGTTGCGCTTTGCCAAAGACGAAAACTTTAAAAATATTTGTCGCGAAAAAGGAAGAACGCAGGCGCAAAAATTTAACTGGGAAAAATGCGCCAGAGAAACACTGGAGGTTTACAAAAGTTTGAAGTAATTTTTATATGGGATTCAAAAAGGTTGATTCAAAAATGAATTT
>CAZUWD010000110.1:0-2107 GCA_964624015.1 uncultured Bdellovibrionales bacterium
TAAAGTTGTCTGAATTTAATTGGTAAAGTTAGTTTAGTAATTCAAAGTAATTATACTACAACTTCAGACAATTTTAAAATCAATCAGTTTGAGCTGGATTTTTTTACTGCCGTTCCACTCGTCTTCGCGCAAATTGCAGACAATGTCGGCCTTGGCGCCGGATTTCAATCCGGAAATTTTTTCCCCCATGCCAAAGCCTATGGCATCAAAAATTTTTGGCGCATTATCCGAGCCGGAAAGCGCCAGCTTCAAATGCCTGCTGCCATTGCCCACAACGCGCGCTTCCTGGATTTGCAAATCACGAACCAAAAAAACCGGCTCCTCATTTCCCTCGCCAAACGGTTCCATGCGGCGAATATCCCCCACCAAATCCCAATTTATGTCTGCGCAGCTGATTTCCAGATCAATTTCCGTCCTGGGAATAATTTCTTTGCCGGCCAACTCTTCATCAATGATCCGCGACAGTTTTTCGTAAAATTTTTCAATTTTTTCCGGCGCAACCCGCACGCCGGCCGCCTGCGAATGGCCTCCGAATTTAATAAGCAGATTGGAACATTTTTCCAGCGCTGAAATTATGTTTACCGGAGGAACGCTTCGCAGCGATCCCGCATATTCCTGCTTTTGTTTTTGTAAAATAACGGCCGGTTTTGCAAATTCCTCCGCAATTTTTCCCGCAATCAGACCGAGGATGCCAACCGGCCAGTGTTCGTTGGCGGCAAAAATAAGATTGCGGTTGCGAAACGAATTTTCCGCAATAATTCTTATTTCCCTGACAATTTCCGCGGTTATTTTTTGGCGCTCCTGATTTTTCAATTCCAGCTCCAAAGCCAAATCCCGCGCTAAAACCGGATTTTTTTCGACCATCAATTTATAGGCGGAATTGGCATGATCCATGCGGCCAGCCGCATTTATGCGCGGCGCAATCTGAAAAGACACTTTTTGCGCATCCGGCGGATTGTTTTCATCAATTGCAATGCGTCCGACTTTAAAAATTTCACGAAATCCTAAGCGACGTGTTTTGGAAAGAACAACCAGCCCGTATTTGGCCAAAACCCGGTTTTCTCCCAGAAGCGGGACGCAATCAGCAATCGTTCCAACCGCCACCAAGTCCAGAAACCACTTGATCTTTTCAATATTTTTTGGATTTGTTTTTTGATAAAGGGCCTGTACCAGCTTGAAAACCACGCCTACTCCCGCCAAATTTTTGAAGGGATAGGCGCAGCCAGCGACATTTGGATTTATTATCGCCAGCGCTTCAGGTAAGGCATCCGGCGCATGATGATGATCCGTAATAACAACATCCATGCCGAGATTTTTTGCCAGTGATACTTCCGCGACTCCAGTTATGCCGCAATCAACCGTAATAATCAGCTTTATCCCGATTTTTGCAAGATATTCAACTGCCTCCTTGTTTAGGCCGTATCCTTCCAATTGCCGGTCGGGAATGTATATTTCAGAATTACCGAAACCCAACTGCTCCAGCGCTTCAGCAAGCATGACCGAGGCCGTAATTCCATCGACATCATAATCGCCAAAAATGGCAATTTTTTCCTTTTTTTCTCCGGCCGCAATAATCCTTGTAACGGCTTTTTCCATATCCGAAAAAACGAACGGATCATGAATATCTTCCGTATAATCCGGCTTGAGATATTTTTCCATTTCCTGGCAGCTTTGAATGCCGCGGATCCGCAAAATCTTCTGCAACAGGGGATGAAAGCCGGCGAATTTTTCATCTCCGGAATTTTCTCTGATTTCTTTTATTTCCCAATTTTTTTCCATATTCTCAAAAGAAAGCGGGACTTGAAATTTTCCGCGAAGTCCCGCTTTTTAAGATTGTCACGGATATTGTGTCAAATCGCCTTTGGAATTTTATTTTTGCGGCTTTCCGCACTTGCCGCAAATAAATCTGGCGTGGAAACTTTTGACCGCCGAGTCTGCCAGCTTAAGCACGATGACCGCTTCTCCTCCGCAGACATCGCAGGCAAATTTATCCCTGAAATGCAAGTCGGCCGTCAGCTTTGGTGCATCGAACTCGGCTGCATTGAAACTCAATTTATACTCGGCTTTTTTTAAAATCGCCAGTATTTTTTCGACCGCTTCATTGGGC
>CAZUWD010000111.1:0-2101 GCA_964624015.1 uncultured Bdellovibrionales bacterium
ACCGGGGTTTACCGCGTTAAGAGCGGTGAATGTCAATGTTCCAATGACTCCGCCCGCCCCTGTATTGACTCCCGGAGACGGCTTGGACAGCGTAATAGAAACTCTCCCATTGCTGTCATCGCGCTCAATAATCTCGCAGGCTCTATTTTGATAGACACAGCTGTTTCCAGACGCAAATATCGATCCGCTTGTATCCGCAGTGTCAAGGCGGAAATTATTTTGATCATAAAGCACAATAGCTCTGACAACCACGACATTTTCATTGTCCGTATCAACAACCACATCCAGATCAAAAGTTTCTCCCGGCTGAACCGTTTTCAGGGACATATCCTGTTCGCCCGTATCCAAAAACAATGAGGTATTTTCCCCGGCCAATGAACCTTGGAAATAACTGGCTGAAATTCCCCATATGGTAGCAATGACCAAGCCGGAAACAAACGACAATAAAAGCACGCCTTTCCAGGTCTTAACCGTCTTTTTGGAAACAAAGACAAAAGTCTTTCCCCACCAGGAGCTGACATCGGAAGCCAGCCGGTCAATTTCCCGGGCTCTTGTGTTCTGCCTGATCGCGCTCCGGCTACTGTTTTTTTTGTTGTCTTTCCCGTTCATTTTACTTCAAAATTTTTACAAAATTAATTTACGCTTTGAGAAGGCCGATAATATCTGAGAGGGTCACAATGCCAACCAAGTTGTCCTTTTCATCGGTTACCGGCAGGGTTGAATAATTGGTAGTGCGGAAAAATTCCAAAAGATCCTTGATTTGCATTTCCTGTAAAATCGTCACGCAATTTTCCGTCATAATATCGCTGGCGCGCGCGTTAAGCAGCTTGTCAACTTCCTCCTGATTTTCCGGAGTCAATTTGTCATACGTCCGGTTTTCTTTTATAAAAGAAATATATGACGGCAGATAAACGCCGGAGGCGTCTTTGGTAAAAAAATCCGTTTCCGTTATGATGCCGACTACTTTGTTTTCCCTGATCACCGGGACTCCGTGGATTTTTTCCTTTAAAATAACATCGGCAACTTCCATAATGGGAGTTTCCGGCGAAACAGAGATCACTTCCGGCGTCATTATGTCCTTAACCTGCAACGCCGCCTGAACTTTTTCTGGCTGCATATCATTAAAAACAGTTATGATTTTTTAAGGCGCCCAGCTGCTCATCATTATTCCCAAATCCCGGGTATTGACTATTGCATCGCCGTTGACATTGCCTGCTTCCCGCCCGCCGGCTACAGTTTGCAGCCAGTTCTGGACCAGAGTCGCGAAATCAGACAAGCCGTAAGTTGCGCCAGTAATGGTTACTGCGGCTCCCGTTCTTGATGTCAGAACATCACCGCTTTCCCCAATAGCCGCCGCCACAGATCCGCTCGCAAAAGCTGTCTGGGAGTTCGCCGCCGCGCCAATTCCCGTAAAAGTGAAAGTTGCTATTTTCGAATCAGCGGTTACCGGCGCCGGCGGATTAGCCGTCGGTACGCCCACAACAATTGAAGCCGTGCCGTTGTTGTTATTGATCGAAGCGGCTTGCAAAGTCACAGAAAAGGGAGAATCGGCTGTGCTTATGCTGTCCAACCGCAATCTTGACTGGTCAAAAGTCACCTGCAGATCAACCGCCGTAACCTCATTGCTGCCGGGATTAATTCTGGCATCCAGCGTAAAATTTTGTCCGGTGCTTATTGAGCGGGCTGACGGATCGAAATACAAGGCACTGTCGGGAGCCGCCATAACTTGATCAGGATTAATCTTGACCGCGGACACAGCCACCAATAAAAGCGGCAGAATTAACAAAATAGTTTTAGGAAGGCGTGAATAAGCCCTGACTGTTTTCATAATATTTGCTTCAATTCTTTTCGTTAATTATTGATGACTAAAAACTTCGGCCGAAATCGGGGATAAGCAGATTGTAATCGAAAATATTCACCACGCAGTTTTTGTCAATGTCGGCCACATTTCCGCAATTGGTTCTCCCGAAATTGCTGACAAAAATATTGTAATCAAAAATATTGACGTTGCGATTATTGTCCAGATCGCCGGAATAAGTGATGACTTTGGAAACTTCGCCCGGATTGGTCGAGCAGGCGCTTTCATTGTTGGAAGTGTCCA
>CAZUWD010000112.1:0-1996 GCA_964624015.1 uncultured Bdellovibrionales bacterium
TATCTGGCGACACAGGCATTGTTCCTTTTTTCATATATGCGGGATCATTCAAAATACGGGAAAAACGACGCTAAATTTTCAAACGCGGGCGTATAAAAATTTGAGTAGGTCAAAATTGCTGCCAGCGGATCTTTTTAAAATCCGCGGGCTATTTTACGGTTTCAAAACCTTTTTGTATCCATCCGTTAAGTCCGTCTGAAAGCGCAAGAACATTGAAGAAATTGAGATCAAAAAGACGCACCGCTCCTTTGAAAGCCCAGAAACCGTCATTGTCCACTAAAATTATTTTTTTGCCTACCGGAATTTCATTCCGCTTTTTTTCCAAATCATCTAGAAAAATATTTATCGCGCCGTTAATATGTCCCTTTTGGAAAGTTTCGCTTTTACGCACATCAATTATGATAAAATTTTTTTCTTCTTCAATTATTTTTTTCAAACCGTCGCTTTTAATGTAGTTAACCTTTGATTGATCAGCAAACGAGTTGGGATCTCCATCAGAAACAGTCGGATTGTTTTTGTTTTTCCAGTTCTGAAAGCCGCCGGCGAGGCAAGTAATGTTTTTAAAGCCGCTTTTCGGCAGCAATTCCCTGGTTAAAAAGACTGCGCCCTGGCCTCCGTCGGTGTCAACGAAAATATAATTTTTTCTCTTATCCAGGGTGCTGATTTCAACTTCTAAAATGTCGAGAGGCATGTTTTTTGAGTCAGCAATATGTTCCTTTTGAAAATCTTCCCGGCCGCGTACGTCAATGATCTCCGGAAATCCCGGCTGGCTAATTTTTCCTAAAAATTCCTCGTCGGAAAGACAATCACCGGAAGTTGTTTTATCGCTTGCGGCCGGAATTTCCGCATCAATCCAGTTTTTATTTTGTTCGGGCGAAGTCTTAAAAAAAGTGAAAAACGCAATTAATACTATTAAAACAAAACCAATGACTATAGCTATTAAGTTTTTGCGGTTATTTTCATTGCTCATGTTATTTCAAGATGGATCCAATAAAATCCGGATAGCCATTTAAGAAATCCCTGATTTTCATTTCCGACCCCCCTTCAATCTGGATATTTTCAATAACAATTATTCCATTGCCGGCCTGTATCCCGATATTATCATTGCTTAGAAAAACTCTTCCCGGAGGATATTTTTGAGCTGGCATATTTCCGTCAAAATAAATTCCAGTTAATTTAAGGCGAGTTTTTTTGCCGTTCTTTTCCCAGTAGGAAAAAATACCGGGCCAGGGCGTGAAGGCTCTAAATTTATTATAAATTTTTCCGGCATCTTCTGTCCAATCGATCTGTCCGTCAGCGCGGCTGATTGGCTTGCAAAAAGTCGCGCTTGAATCATTTTGTCTTAATGGAGTAATTTTTTTATTAATCCAGTCTGGCAGAGTATTTATAAGCAGGCCTGATGAAAGGAAGGATAATTTTCTGTATAATTCAGGATAAGTTTCGTCGTCTCTGACCGAAATTTTTTTTTGACTCAGGATATCGCCGGTGTCAATGCCTTCATCCATCAGCATGATTGTTGCGCCTGTTTCTTTTTTGTCTTGGAGTAGTGCGTTTTGTATTGGAGATGGTCCGCGTAATTCCGGCAAAAGGGAGGCGTGAACGTTAATTGAGCCAAATCTTGGAATACGCAGAATTTTTCCGGGCAAAATTTTTCCATATGCTGCGACAATTATCAAATCCGGATTTTGTTTTTTTATTTCCAAAACGGCAGAAGCGTCCAGTTTTTGAGGCTGAAAAACAGGAATATTGTTTTTTTCAGCCGTCAGTTTTACGGCTGGTTTTTTAATAAGATGCTTACGGCCGGTTTTTTTGTCTGGCTGAGCGTAAACCGAAAGGATAGAATATTTTTTTTCAAGCAGGGCGTTTAAAATAACATCAGCAAAAACCGGCGTGCCCATAAAAATAATTTTCGAATCATTCGTATTTATCATTTTCTTTCATTTAGGCTTAGTCTTGCGCGAAGTAAAAAGTATCCCGTCCAGATGGTCGATTTCAT
>CAZUWD010000113.1:0-1995 GCA_964624015.1 uncultured Bdellovibrionales bacterium
TATGTTTGACATTATCATTAGAAACGGAGTCATTCTGGACGGAACCGGACAGCCGATGTATTTGGCCGATATCGGGATCAGAGAAGACAAAATAGTTGAAATTGGAAACTTAAAAAACGAAAAATGGGAAATTGAGATTAATGCCGATGGACGCATGGTTTGCCCCGGATTTGTGGATGTTAATAATCACAGCGATACTTTTTGGCGCATTTTTTCCAATCCGGAATTGGAAAGCCTTCTTTATCAGGGGATCACCACTATTGTCGGAGGCAATTGTGGAGCATCTTTGGCGCCGCTTTTTTCGTCGGATGCCTTTGATTCAATACAAAAGTGGACCAATATAAAAGAAATCAATATTAACTGGATTTGGATGGAAGAATTTTTGAAAGCAGTTGAAAAAAAGAAGCTTTCCGTGAATTTCGCAACGCTTACCGGCCACGGAACATTGCGTCGGGGAATTCTGGGCAATGAAATGAGAAGTCTGAGCCTGAAGGAAATGAATCTTATTGAAAAAATGCTTACAAGCTCCCTGAAAGAGGGATCATTGGGAATGTCAACAGGTCTGGTTTATACTCATGCCCGCAATGCCTCTTTTGAGGAACTTCTCAGGCTTTGCAAGCTGATTAAAAAGTATGACGGTATTTATGTCACTCACATCCGCGAAGAAAGAGATGGATTTATTGAAGCGGTTTCCGAAGTAATTGCCTTGGCTGAAGAATCGGGAGTGAACGCCCATATTTCTCATCTCAAGGTAATGGGAGAAAAAAACTGGAATTTAATGGACGGAGCTTTATTTCTGATAGAGAAAGCCAGGCAAAGAGGAGTGAATTTAACTTTTGATGCCTATCCCTATACCAATACCGGAACAGTTTTGTATACTTTGCTTCCCGAATGGGCGACTAGTGGCGGAAAAAAAATGATGTTGCAGCGCCTTAAAGATCCGGCTATCCGGAAAAGACTGATAAAAGAGATGCGGGAATCCGGATTTGATTATTCCAGGATTGAAATCGCCATTTCATCCCTTAATAAAACTTTATCCAGAAAAAAAATAACGGATATTGCTAAATCTCAGGAAAAATCAGCCGAAGAAGCGGTTATTGATATATTGCTGGCTGCCGAAGGCAGAGTCATTGTTTCCATGGAAGTCTTGAGTCAGGAAAATGTGGACAAGGCCATTCTTCATTCTTCGGGCATAATTTCATCTAATGGTTCCGGATATAATCTGAAACATGCCCGCAGCGGCGAGCTGGTGCACCCGCGCAGTTTCGGAACTTTTCCAAGGGTTTTTTCCAGTTATGTTATCAGAAAAAGAGCGCTAGGCTGGGAAGAAGCAGTGCGCAAAATGACTCTGCTGCCTGCTGAAAAATTCGGCATTAAAAAAAGAGGAAAAATAGCGGAAGGCTATTTTGCCGATCTGGTCATTTTGAACAGGGATGGTCTCTTCGATTTGACGACGATCGAAAATCCTTATCAATATTCCAAAGGTGTTGACTTTCTGCTGGTTAACGGCCATCTGGCTGTAAGCGAAGGAAAACAAACCGGCATGCAGGCGGGGAAAATCATAAAAAGAAACTGAATAAAATTGATGCCAGCATAAAATCTGAACACTTCCCTTTAAATTGACACAAGTTAAATAAGAAATAACGGGCAAGTAAAACATGGATGTAAATTTTTTCAAAAATAAGAAGATAACTGTAATGGGGCTCGGGCTTCACGGTGGCGGAATTGGTACCGTGCGTTTTTTGGCCGAAGCGGGGGCTCGGGTGATTGTTACAGATCTTAAAAACAAAGAAGAGCTAAAGCCGTCATTGGAGAAGCTTAAAGACTTGAAAAATATAGAATATGTCCTCGGTCAGCACCGGACGGAAGATTTTACCAGTGTCGATTTGATTATTAAAACTCCGCCGGCGCTTTGGAATCATAAACAAATTAAACTGGCCATGGAAAACGGGATTCCGGTGGAAATTGATTCCAGTCTTTTTTTAAAATGTGCAA
>CAZUWD010000114.1:0-1995 GCA_964624015.1 uncultured Bdellovibrionales bacterium
TTTCCTGACTTTTTCCTTATACATCGCGCCTTCACGCATCTGCCGGCGGCTCTTTTCTTCCGTACGAAATCTGGTTTTGCGGACATGCACCAAAACTCCGCTTTGCTGGACGCGGCGGCTGAATCTGCGAATCAAGCTCTCGCTTGTTTCCCTGTCCTTCTTTTTTACTTCAATCATAAAAACCCCCTTTCTGGTTTTCTAGTTAACTGGTTTGCTGGTTCGCTTAATAAACCAGAAAATCAGACAACCAGCAAGCTAAACTGGCCTTATATTTTCACCCAGCTTTGTCCCTCCGATCAGGTGCAGGTGCATATGTTTAACCTCCTGCCCTCCCCACTCTCCAGTTCGAATCAATAGCTTATATCCTTTTTCGGCGGTTTGCAAGTCCCCAGCCAGTTGGCGCGCTGCCAGAATCATGCGCCCCGCTAAACCGGCATCGGCGTCCCGCAAATCATTGGCGCTTTCTATATGGCGCTTGGGAATGATCAACACGTGCACCGGCGCCAGTGGATGTATGTCCCGGAAAGCCAAAATTTCTTCGTCTTCAAAAACAATATCGGCCGAAATTTCCTTATTTATTATTTTGCAAAATATGCACATTTTTTAGATTTTTAGTGTCCGCCGTTATCATGATACGTCACGACATTGTCCGTTTTTAATTTCTTTTTCACCAATTCAACCAATTTTTTCGAACTTACGATTTCCTGAACGCCGGTAACCATATTTTTAACAATCACGGTTTTGTCCAGTGCTTCTTTTTGTCCCAAAATCAAAGTCATTTCCACGCCCAGCTTGTCCGCCACCCGTAACTGCGACTTGAGGCTTCCGCGCCCGAAACTTTCCGCTACCAGTATTCCGTTTTTTTCCAATTCGGAAAAAAGCTTTAAGCTTTTCTTTTTGGCTAATTCGCCCAGCTGCGCCAGAAATATTTTCGGACGCGGCGCGCGATACGGCTTGACTTGGACTCTTTTCATTTCCAAAATCAGCCTTTCGACGCCCAGTCCGAAACCGATGGCTGGAGTTTGTTCTCCACCAAGCATTTTAATCAGCCCGTCATATCTCCCGCCGCCGCCCAGCGCATTTCTTCTTCCCTCCTCTTCGCCTGACCAGATTTCAAATACGGTCTTGGTGTAATAATCCAGCCCGCGCGCCAGTTTCGGGTTTATAATGTACGGCAAATCAAGCTCATCCAGATATTCCAGCAGATTTTTGAAATGTATCCGGCATTCTTCGCACAAACGGTCAATGGACTGCGGGGCCGCCATTGACACCTGCTCGCATTTATCTTCTTTGCAGTCTAAGATGCGTAAAGGGTTAGTTTCCAGCCTGTTTTTGCAATCCAAACACAATTTTTGTTTTTTTGATTCCAGATAATTAACCAGCAGTCCCTGATATTCTTTGCGGCAATGAGGACACCCAATTGAATTGACTTGAATTTGTATTGATTTTATTCCCAGGCTCTGCATGACGCGATGAGCCACCTGGATTACCTGCGCGTCCAGAATCGGATCGCTTTCCCCAAACACGTCGTAATTGACTTGGAAAAACTCGCGGTAGCGTCCTTCCTGCGGACGGTCATAGCGATAAGCCGGCCCGGAGGAAAACAGCTTAATTGGCTTGGACAAAACATTCATCCCGTGCTGGATGTAGGCGCGGGCAATACCGGCCGTAAATTCAGGGCGCAATGCGACTTTATCGCCGCCCTTGGTAACAAAAGAATATATTTCTTTTTCTACAATATCCGTACCCTCGCCGACTCCGCGGACAAATAAATTACTGAATTCCAGAAGCGGGATGTCAATGCGGGCGTAGCCATAATCGCGCGCCAGCCTTTCAGTCGTCCGCCTTACCTGATCCCAATAAGGCTGCTCTTCCGGCAAAACGTCTTTCATGCCGCGCGGCGGCTGCAAAACAACCGGCTCTTTTTCTCTGCCAATTTCTTTTTTTCTGATTTTTCTCTTTCTAACTTTTTTAGTTTCGCCTTTCCGCTTGGTC
>CAZUWD010000115.1:0-1959 GCA_964624015.1 uncultured Bdellovibrionales bacterium
ATTATACCACTATTGAAACTCGGATTTAGGAGTTTCGTAATTCAAAGTAATTAACAATCAGGTTAAAATTGTTCTTTAAGTCAGATCCTTGAGGGCAGAGCGGCGGTTGTGTGGTTATCCAGGCAATTGCCGCCGTGCCCTTTAAAGCAAAAAATAAACCGCCCCTAGCGGGGAAAGGAGGGAAAACATGCTTTACGCACTAGGTTGAATTGCAGCGCGGAGCGCGCCGTGACATCTTCCGGGCTGGCCTGTTAAACCCGGGGTCGAAAAGAGCAGGCAAATTGGCACTGTCGGGAGACAGCGCCTTTTATTTTTTTCGAAATTGCGTAAATTTACGGATGTAATATAATTGAAACAGCATAATTTTTTAAACCTCTCCTTTAATTCCTCTCCTTAAAAAGGATTGGAAGGGCATGGAAAGACAATTATATGGGTATTGGATTGATTTTAATTATTATCTTAGCGGTTTTGGCGCTTTGGATTATTGTTATTTACAATGGTCTGATCCGCCTCAAGAACCGGGTGGAGGAGGCCTGGAGCGACATCGATGTCCAGCTCAAAAGGCGCTATGATCTCATTCCGAATCTGGTAAGCACGGTCAAGGGCTATGCCGCGCATGAAAAGCAGGTTTTTGAAAATGTAACTGAAGCGCGGTCGCGAGCCATGGGCGCCGGCACGGCGCACGACAAAGCTGAAGCGGAAAATATGCTGACCGGGGCTCTCAAAAGTTTGTTCGCGGTAGCCGAAGCCTATCCGGATTTGAAAGCCAATCAGAATTTTTTGGAGCTGCAAAGGGAACTGACCGACACGGAAGACAAAATTCAGGCGGCACGGCGGTTTTACAACGGCAATGTGCGCGATTTCAACACCAAGATCGAAATTTTCCCCAACAACATTTTTGCCGGCATTTTGAATTTCACCAAACGGGAATTTTTTGAAGCCGAAGGCGGGGAAAAAGAACCGGTTAAGGTGCAGTTTTAAATAAGGATGGCGACTTTATACAATCAAGCTGACAAAAACACCCGATTGACTTGGTTGTATATAACCGGGTTTTTAGTCTTTGTCATCGGGGCGGGCTATGTTTTCGCGGGCGCGCTGGGCAACAGCAACATTCTCTACGGCGCGGTCATCTTTTCAATTTTAATGAGCTTCGGTTCGTACTGGTGGAGCGATAAAATTGTGCTGGCGATGAGCGGGGCAAAAGCTGTGACGCACGACCAGGGGCGCGAAATATATCACATCGTAGAAAATCTTTGCATTACGGCAGGGCTGCCGGTGCCAAAAATTTATATCATCAATGACAGCGCGCCTAACGCGTTTGCAACCGGCAGAGATCCGGAGCACGGCGTCATTTGTCTGACCACGGGAATTATTTCCAAACTGGAAAAAGCGGAACTGGAAGGAGTGATCGCGCACGAGCTTTCGCACATTGGCAACCGCGATATTTTACTTTCAACGGTGGTGGTGGTGCTGGTCGGATTCGTGACGCTCCTGGCCGACTGGTTCCGGCATTACACTTTCTGGGGCTATGGGAGAAAAAGAGACAGCGAAGGCGGCGGACAATTGCAGGTGATACTTTTTGTTGCCGCGATCGTGCTTTCCATCCTGGCTCCAATCGCGGCAGTGCTGATGCAGCTGGCTATTTCCAGAAAGCGTGAATTTCTGGCGGACGCTTCCGGCGCCTTACTCACCCGCCATCCGGAAGGCCTGGCGCGCGCTTTGGAAAAAATTTCCGCCGATCGGGAACCGCTGGAAGCTGCCAACCGGGCGACGGCGCATCTTTATATCGTTAATCCATTTTCCGCCAAAGGCGGATCTGCCTCCGGCGGAAAGGGAAAAAAAATATCTTCGTTTTTTCAAACGCATCCTTCCGTGGAAGAAAGGGTAAAAGCCTTGCGGGGAATGAATTACTTTGAATTACTAAACTAACTTTACCAATTAAATTCAGACAACTTTAAA
>CAZUWD010000116.1:0-1955 GCA_964624015.1 uncultured Bdellovibrionales bacterium
CATTTTCCCTTTGACTAACAAGGCTTCTGGCGCTGGCCACCGATTCAACTTCAAGACCATAAACACTCAGGTTGGCCTTTTTTAAAACCTCCATCAGATCATCAACGATTTCCCTGGAAATAGCCGCGGTTAAAACATTCCTTTTGTTTTTTTCGCCCGAATCCAAAAATTGCCAGTCAAAATAAACCTGCTCTATGGACATTGGAATATTGCTCTCCATTTCCCATTTTATGGCTTCAACAACTTCACTTTCATTAATATCCGGAACATTGATCATCCGCAAAAAAACTTTTGATTCAGGCAGAGAACAAATGACTTTGTTGGTTTTTATTTTTTTCGGCCGGGCTTTTTTTACGGCTTCACGGATATATTCCGTGACTTTTTCCTTGTTGATAATCTTTCCATCTTCAATGTTGCCTGGCGGAATTTCCAAAGAAAAATAGCTTCGAACTTTTTCCCGTCGTCCGTCTCTTTCCAGTTGCAAAACTTTTATGGAAAGATCGCTTAAATCCAAGCCAAAGATGACCGGTTCGAAATTAATAATCTTCTTGGTTAAAAAACTCATAGTGAATTTTTCGTGATTGCGACGCTGAAAATTTATAAAATACTTTTTTATAATAACATATGCTGCGGACTTTATAAAACTCGTAGGTCCTTAAATCTCTATCATAACTCTTCCCAGAGATCAATTCTGTATTCAGTTCCAGTGGGAAAATACGGCGGCGGATAATACAGGAGATTGTTGTCAAAATTAAGCGTGCGGCTTGAATAACCGGAGCAAGGGTTGCCGCTGCATACCCAGGCAAAACCGTAGCGCTGGTTGGTAGCTAAAGATCCGTTGACCACTATGGAATTCTTGAAATTTCCGGCATAATACTGGCGCCCGACCCTTCCTGATTGGGCCAGCAGGGCTCCGCAAACGGTCAAATTATTTTGACTGTCGTAAACGACATCGATATTTCTTTGCGCAATAAGCCCTAAAATATCCCGGCCGTCGAAATTGGTATAGTTTATATTATCGATTCCAATATAAACATTTGCCTGGTTTCCGGCCCCCAAATTGGCGGCCACGATGGTCAGTTTCTTATTATTAATGGTTCCCTCCACCCAGACGTCGTTTTCCACAAAAATCACGCCGTTGGACGGATAATTAAAAGTCTGGGCGCACAAGCCACTGCAAGACGTGCAGTTTCCGCCTCCGCTGGTGCGGTAATAGGTGTTTATCCGGGTGGAATAAGTTGAATCAACCGTCCTGACCCGGCACATTGTAAAAGTGTTGCCACTACCCAATATTATTCGCCTTCCCAGATCATTTGTTCCGCCGAAATACCGGCTGCCGTTTTCTCCGCTTTGGGCAACGGTTTTCATGTAATTCAAATCCGAAAGCACGCCGTTAAAATCAGCTGCCGGAACGGGAAACCGCCGTCCCGCCTGAAAAACATCGGGGCGGTTCGGCACCGGATTGGTCGGCGGCGCTTCCTGGGGGCGAAAATTTCCGTTTATTCCCGACCCGGGCGGCGGATTGACATGCGTATGCACGCCGAATTCATTGTTGCCGGAATGGTCGGGATCATCATACATATCCAGCGAGCTGGAAACTATATTATTGGCCGTGCCATCAAAGCGAATGCCTCTGTTGGAGTGAATACGTCCGTTAACAAAAGTTCCCTGTCCGAAACGCATCGTGTCATTGGCCAAGACCGCATTTTCACTCCAGGCTGGACGACGAAAACGTACCTGTATAGTTCTGGTTACGCCCGGCTCAGCATAGGTCCAGCCGGTAGATTTTGCCATAACAATCGTTGATCCTGTTTCCGGCGGATCAACTTCAATTCTGTATCTGCCGACAATCCCGCCTTCCGGATCCCTGAATTCAGCTTCATACGGCGCATTGACTCCATAGGGATTTTCATTTTCCCAAAAATTCTGGATTTGCCGGGCCGTTCTGCCGGAAA
>CAZUWD010000117.1:0-1877 GCA_964624015.1 uncultured Bdellovibrionales bacterium
CGACGAATTCAATATGTTTTTCCAGATTCAGCTTCCCGGTCAATTTTTCCAAATTTTCTTTGTCGTTTCCGTCGCCTAATATTTTCAGCGATATCCGGGGATATGTTTTTTTCAATTCTGAAACGGCTTTGATCAAATATTTAATGCCTTTACGCGCCGTCAGGCGCGAAGCCCCGGTTGTAATGATAAATTTATTTGCCGGCCGCTTTGAATCCGGCCGGAAATGACCAATGTCTGCGCCATTGTAAACGATTTCGATATTTTGCCCCGGATTTGTTTCGAGCGCCAGCTCCTTGAGTCCCCGGCTGTTGGCCACAATGTATTTCGCGTTTTTCCAGACCCACCTTATTATTGGAGTCAAAAATTTATAAGCATAAGAAAACCGTTCGGAATAACCGGGCACATCCGCTCCGCGCAAAGATACTACATATGGTAGATTATGCAATCTGTAGTATACCAAAGACAAAAAACCGCAAGGTACGGAAAAGAAGGAGTGGCTCAAGTCATAATTGTTCCGTCGGATCAGTTTCCGCGCAAACCAAAAGGCTTGCCAGGAATAAGCCAGTAAATCTTTTTGCGATTGAAAATGGAGATTTTTCAAATTCTTGCCGATCGGCAGCCGGTGAATGCGAATATTTTCTCCGATTTTTTCCAGACGATATTCCGAATCGATGGAAGAAGTCACCAGATCCACGGAAAGATCCGGCATTTTGGCGTATTCCGCCAGGATATAAGCCGTGGCATTGGCCGCTCCTCCGCCCAGCGGCGGGTATTCATAATTCAAAAACAAGACGCGCATAAGGGTATTTTAGCAAAAATTCTGCTTTAATTCAACAAAAAAACACACTCGCGGCTTGGCTGATTTTCTCTTATTTTTTAGACAAGTTAAAGATATTTCCCGTATTTTTCCGGCGGGTAATAGCACCACGGATTCGGATATTCGTCCGGATCCAGACAGCACTCCATATCCAGATGCCTTTTCTTGTTTTGAGTGCTTTTTTTCGGCTTGTCATTTTTTTTGGCGCAGACCATCCGGCCCTGACTGTCGCGCCTGGTTTCAACCACGGGTTTCGGCGCGTTAATCCGCGGCTTGGGCGGAGCCGGTTTTGGTCGGACAATGTCAATCAGATTTAATGACGCGGCGGCGGAATAAAATTCCGAAAAATGATCGTTAATCTCAACGCGCGGATCGGCGTCTTGAGAAATCTCTCCGGTTGCCACCGGAAAAAGATTGTACACATATTGGCCGCTGGTCACGCTGAAAAAAAGTCCGGACACAAAACAATCATCAAATGGAGCGACATAAATTTCTTCGGCCGGATAATCGCCTGTTTCGATGAGTCGTCCGCCAACTTCCTGGCATTCCCCGCCGGATTCCGCCGACACTTTTTTGCTTTGCGGAAATTCATCCGTGCCGGAAAGACCGCCAGATTTTTCCAAATCGTATACGATAACATCAAAACCCGAAAAAGCGCCCTTTTCGGAAGGTTCGTTTTTTCGAAACTGGAATTTGTATTCCCATTTCACGGACTTGTCTCCTGCCAGGCTTTTCGGCGCCGGCCAGTTTCCTGGATATTTTATCGCAAAGCCAAACCAGGGACTGCGGTGGCTTTTCCAGTCCGACATATCCGCGGCGGATTGAATCCGGTGAACCTCCAGATAAATTTGTTCGTCCGTCAGCACCGGCGCCGCTTCCTCGCCTTTTATCAGGCTTTTTTCCGGGGAAAATCCGGACTGCCCGGCAATCAAAAAAACGCCGGCCAAAAAAATCGCCGTCGAGATAACCGCGATATCCCGTTTTAGATTGGTGCGGCAAGCCATGCCCGCGCAAAAAACGCGGTTCCATTTTTTGAGTCGATTTTTGATTCTCGTCGTAT
>CAZUWD010000118.1:0-1784 GCA_964624015.1 uncultured Bdellovibrionales bacterium
ATCAGAGCCGATCCGCTATCCTGCATAATCGCCCGCACGTCGGCAAAGTCCACATTGACAATGCCCGGCTTGGTAATAAGGTCAGAAATGCCTTGAACGCCCTGGCGCAACACATCATCTACAATCTTGAAAGAATTGATAAGCGTGGTTTTTTTGTCAATAATTTGCAATAATTTGTCATTAGGAATAGTTATCAAGGTATCCACGCGCTCCCGCAGGTTTTCCAGCCCCTCCTCGGCAATAGCCCTTCTTTGCGCGCCTTCAAAAGCAAAAGGCTTGGTAATAACCGCTACCGTCAGCGCTCCCAGTTCCTTGGCAGTTTCCGCAACAATCGGCGCTGCGCCGGTTCCGGTGCCGCCACCTAATCCGCAGGTTACAAAAACCATGTCGGCGCCTTTAAGAACTTCCTGAATTTCATCACGGTTTTCTTCGGCCGCCTGACGTCCGATATCCGGATTCATACCAGCCCCCAGCCCTTTAGTCAGGTTTTTTCCAATATGTACTTTTTCAGATGCCTTGTTATGGTGCAGATCCTGTGCATCCGTATTAATAGCTACAAATTCTACGCCTTTAAGCTTCGTTTCGATCATCCGGCTGATAGCATGACCGCCTGAGCCGCCGACACCGACAACTTTGATACGCGCGAAAGTTTCCACCGGTGGTTTAATTTCCGCCATATTTTTTAAAAATTTATTCGAAGTTTATCTCAAAAATAATTTTTACAATAAAACTATTTTTGAAATAAGCTCTGCTAACTTAAAACAACCCCAAAAAAAATTAGGTTTATTTTATTTTTTATTGATTTTAATTTTTGATTTTCGCTGTTTTGGACGGCGTTTTTCTTCCTTTTTTAAGCTGTCCGCGAGGCGCCGCTCAGTAATTAAATCTAGCACAACAACACATTTTATGTCAAATCCCGCATGATGGCGGGAATCTGAAGCTTTATCTTGGGATTTTATGGTAAAAATTTACCCAGCCATTTGCGTACCGTGTCCACTGAGCCGCCAACGCCGCCGGAAATATTGCCTATCAGTTTGTTTTTCAGAAATCCTCCGCCTTTATTAGCAAAATTTTCCATTCCCCACAGGATTAATCCAACCGAGGTTACAAAAGCCGGATCGTCCACCTTGTCGATCAGCCCTCCTGAACGCACTGGAAATCCGGTTTGTGCCGGAAGTCCAAGGGTATTTTTCGCCAAATCCACCATGCCCGGCAGTTTGGCCGCACCTCCGGTCAAAACTATTCCGGCTGGCAATAATTTTTCCCGGCCGGCCATTTTCAATTCCTTATTAACCATTGTAAAAATTTCTTCCAAACGCGCTTCGATTATTTCTGCCACATGATGGCGGGAAACAATGCCCTCTTCATTCGAATCAATCTCGGAAAGATTAATGTCTTCTTTTTTGGAAATTTCCGACGGCAGAGCGTTGCCAAATTCAATTTTAATTTTTTCGGCTACGTCAATGGACGTGCGCAGCCCTATGGCAATATCATTGGTGATATGGCCGCCGCCGACCGGCAGTACGGCCGTGTGCAAAAGATCATTTTCTTCATAAACGGCAATCGAGGTAGTTCCGCCACCTATATCCACCAGCACTACTCCGAGCTCTTTTTGCCTTTTTGAAAGTGTCGCCTTGGCCGAGGCCAACGGTGCTAAAACCAAATCCGAGACTTCAATATCGGCTTGTTCAACGCTTTTTATTAAATTGCGAATAAAAGGAGACGAGCCTTCGATGATGGTCGCGTCTACCTCCAGCCTGACCCCGTTCATGCCCAAAGGATCT
>CAZUWD010000119.1:0-1701 GCA_964624015.1 uncultured Bdellovibrionales bacterium
ACGAATAAAAAAGGTTTGGCCAAAAATATTGCGGAAAAAATAAAAGAAATTTCAGGTCTGGAAATTTCTTCCACTGCCAATGCCAGAGGAAGCTACGCCAAAACACTGGTAGTCGATTTATCCGGCAAAAGCGGAGCATTGGCGAAAAGCGTTGCCGAAAAAATCGGCGGAGAAGTCGGAGAGTTGCCGGAAGGGGAAACCAAGCCGGAAGCCGATGTCCTGGTAATCGGGGGAGATGACGCTAAAGTAAATTAATTTCTATAAATAAGATAAAAATCTTCGTTTCAAAAGCGGCTTATCCGTGAAAACGGAAAAGCCGGGATTAGATGCGAATCAAAAATGATCCGGTTTAAAAAATGCCTGAAGAAATGACAGGCGAAAATCAACCATGATAAAATCGCATGAAACTTAGAAAGAAAGCTTTTTTTGTCATATTGGCGACCTTGGCCGCCGTTTTTTCTTTGGTTTATTTTCTGATGGTGCAGAAAATGGAAACTGATATGGAAAAAATTAAGTCTGATGAAGCGAAAAAAAACATTTCCCATGTCGTAAAAATGTTTAATTTTCGGATCGATGATTTGTCAACGCGGCTCAATGACTGGTCGCAATGGGACGAAACATACAATTTCGCGATTGATAAAAGTCCGGAGTATCCCGAAGCCAATTTGCAGCCGGAAGGGTTTCTGGTGTTGAAGGTCAATCTGGTGGTCATTACGGATAAAGAAAGAAAAATTATTTTCAAAAAATACGTAGATAACGAAGGCAAAGAAATTGATTTTCCCGCAAGTCTGGAAAGTTATTTTGCGCCGGAAAGCCGGTTTTTGGAATTTCGTGACAATTCAGATTCGCATCAGGGAATGATTATGATTCCTGAAGGCCCGGTAATCATAGCCTTTCGTCCCGTAACTGACAGCGCTGGAACAGCCGAATCAAGCGGGACTATTGCCTTCGGATATTTTTTTGATGAATTATGGGTAGAGCAACTTGTTGATACGACTAATCTGGGGGTGGGTTATTTTCCCTATAATGACTGGAAGTCCGGCGAAAAATCAATTATAGCAAAAAGCCTGGAACATGGAAGGGAAGCAATTTTTCTGGATGACATGGAAAATCCGGAAAAAGTAATCGGAGCAGGTTTGATAAGAGATATTTTTGGAGAACCTGCTTTGATTCTGCGATCGGAGAATGAAAAGCCTGTTTACGCAAAAGGGCGCGAAACGGCGAGAAATTTTTTCGTGATGCTTTTTTCTGTCAGCGTGCTTTTCGTTTTTGTAACACTTTATTTATTTGAAAGGCTGGCGGTAATGCCGCTTTCAGAATTAAGCGCGGATGTAAGCCGGTTATCCCTGGGAAAAAACCCGAAAACACTCTCTTTGAAAATTTCAGGCAAAGACGAGTTTGCTCAGCTTAGGCAAAAAATAAACGAAATGATCAGTGCCGTAATTTACCTGGAAGAAGGAAAAAAGGAAGCGAAATTGATCATAGAAAATGAAACCGAAAAACTTAAAAAGCAGAATATTTTTTTGGAAGACACCCGCAAGGCTGTGCTGAACATTCTGGAGGATGTGGCGGAATCCGAGAATAATTTGCGAAAAAAAACCACGGAGCTGGAAAAATTCAGGCAGGCGGCCGATGTCAGTTTTGATCACATTGTCATTACGGACGCGGACGGGATCATCCTTTATGCCAACAGAGCCTCTG
>CAZUWD010000120.1:0-1691 GCA_964624015.1 uncultured Bdellovibrionales bacterium
TTGCGGTAACGGGCAAATGACAGGTTCCGGAGATTTTCCGGAGGCTTGATCCCGTTGACAATTGAGCGCTGGAAAATAAAACGCAGATCAAAATCCATCACATTGTGCCCGACAAACAAATCGGCGTACTTGGCAACCTCCCAAAATTTTTTGATAACCGTCCCCTCGTCTTCTTTTTCATAAATCACCCCGACTGGCTCGTCATCGGCCGCATAGCCAATGCATAAAATACGCCCGAAAGCGCCGTCAAAAGCGGTGTTTAGAAGAAACTGCTCAAAATCTTTTTCCTTGTCCTTTCTTTTGGCAAAAATCTTTTTGAGGTTTTCGCGGGAGTCTTCGTTCGCCGGAATAGTTTCTATGTCTAGAAATAATTTTCTTGGTTCCATTTTTCCAGTATATCAAATTTGCGGAAAAAGGAAAGCGCCGCCCAAAAAATTCAACCGCAGGAATTTCAATGATCTAAAAATAACTGCCGGATTTCGCAATTATTCCGCCGAAAAGAAAATCCGGCTTGATCTGGCCGGATTTTATGCTGAATTTATGCTGCAAAAAATTTCTGGTTTTATTTTTTTCCGCTGATGATCTCTTCGGCGATATTTCTCGGCACTTCGGAATAATGCGCGAATTCCATGGAATAGCTGGCGCGCCCCTGCGTCATCGAGCGCAACTGCGTCGCATAGCCGAACATTGAAGCCAGCGGCACTTCAGCGTCAATCACTTTTACCCGCGCATTGCCCTCGCCGCGATCATTCATTTCCCGTATAATTCCGCGCTTGGAATTCAGATCGCCAACCACGTCGCCCATAAACTGTTCCGGAGTCAATACATTTACTTTCATAATCGGTTCCAGAATAACAGGGTTGGCGCGGCGCACCGCTTCTTTAACAGCCATTGATCCGGCGATGCGGAATGCCGCTTCAGACGAGTCAACTTCGTGAAATGATCCGTCATAAACAGTCGCCTTGATGTCGACAAGCGGATAACCGGCTACCACGCCGTTATCCATCGCGTCCTTCACGCCTTTTTGAATCGGCATGATATATTCCTGCGGAATAATACCGCCCTTGATTTCATCCACGAATTCAAAGCCGACGCCAGGTTCCTGCGGCTCGACTTTGATCCAGCAATGCCCGTATTGTCCGCGACCGCCGGATTGGCGGATATATTTTCCTTCAGCTCGTGCTTCCGTTTTGATAGTTTCGCGATACGCGACTTGCGGCTGGCCAATGTTGGCCTCCACCTTGAATTCCCGCTTCATGCGGTCAACAATAATGTCCAAATGCAATTCGCCCATGCCGGAAATAATAGTCTGGCCGGTTTCTTCGTCGGTTCTTACTTTGAAAGTCGGATCTTCTTCGGCCAATTTGCGTAACGCCAAGCCCATTTTTTCCTGATCGGCTTTAGTTTTGGGCTCAATAGCAATAGAAATAACCGGTTCCGGAAAAGATATGGATTCCAAAAGTACCGGATGTTCGGGGTCGCATAAAGTATCTCCGGTGGTCGTATTTTTCACGCCCACCAGCGCACCGATGCCGCCGGCATAAATTTCCTGGATTTCTTCACGATGATTGGCATGCATGCGCAAAATACGCCCGATTCTTTCCTTTTCTCCCTTAGTGGAATTCAGAACATAAGATCCGGCTTTTAATACTCCGGAATAAACGCGAAAAAAAGTCACCTGTCCCACGAAC
>CAZUWD010000121.1:0-967 GCA_964624015.1 uncultured Bdellovibrionales bacterium
AGTTTTAATATGGATTGCTGCTTTAAGTAGCGATGCCGGAGCGCAAGAAGCGCCGCCCGGCTTTACCGTTACGCCATTTTTTCAGGATATCACGCTGGATAAAGATCAGAACGAATTTAAAACCGGACTTGAAATTTATAATCACACGCAGAACGCGGCGGTTTTCAAAATTTCCGTCCAGGATTTCGGAACACTGAATGAAACCGGCGGAGTGGCTTTTTTAGGCCCGAATCAGGAAAATAAATACGGATTGGCATCCTGGATAAACCTGGAAAAAGACGCTTTTGTTTTAAATCCCGGAGAAAGGCAGAAAATCAATTTTAGCGTGGAAAACAAAGAATCGCTTTCGCCCGGAGGGCATTACGCGGCCATCCTTTTTTATTCGGAAAATGAAAATGCCGCAAGTAATCCGGAAAATCCGGAAGTATCTATCGATTCTTCTTTCGCGGCCCTGGTTTTTGTCCGAAAAATCGGCGGGGAAGTATACGATTTGGAGCTCAAAAACCGGGAAATAGTCAGAAAACTGCCAGGCTTGCCGGAAAGCATCAAATTGCGCTTCCAAAACACTGGGAATGTTTATACTGTGCCCCGTGGATTGGTAAGACTGAACGATCCTTTGGGAAGAGAAGTGGAACGCGGCATTATCAATGAAAGTTCGATGATTATTTTGCCGGAAACATTTCGCATCTACCCGGTCGGATTGAAGAAAACCGCGCCAGCAATTGTGCCGGGAATTTATACGCTTTCCATTGATTGGCGCTATGACGAAAGAAGCGCCTTTGAAAACAGCAGTCAAAAAATATTTGTTGTTCCGCTTGAGTTTCTGGCGGCATTATTAATCGCAATTTTGATATTAATAATAATCAGTTGGCAGGCATGGAGCAAAAAGAAAAAGACATCATCGAGCCGGTGAACAATAAGAAAAAAGGCCGCGTCTGGGCGGGAGTCGCGGTTTTTTTTTTTTTTT
>CAZUWD010000121.1:1059-1666 GCA_964624015.1 uncultured Bdellovibrionales bacterium
TGGGCGGGAGTCGCGTTTTTTTTTGTAATTTCAGGCATTGCTTTGTTATTGTTCATCCGCTTTTTGGCCAGTCCAAAAAGCGGAGTGATAAAAGTTGTCGAGCTGCCAAAAATTGCTGAAAAAAAGCCTGAATTAGTGCGATTTGAAGGCAAGCTGCTTTCTTTCGCATATTCTTCGGATTATGTTATCAAGGAACAACGGGCTGAGCGCGGCGAAAACGGGATTATTTCGGAAATGGCTTATCTTTCCGGCAGTCCCGATAATCCCAAAAAAATCGCGCTGACAGTGAAGGATATGACGGGAAAAACAATGATTGAAAACGCTGATTATAACCTGCGCAAAGTTTATCGGGACAAATACAGCGAAGAAAAGCTAGAGGCAGGAAATGCCAAAGGTGTCACATTTACCAATTTGTCCGACAATAATTACGAGAAAGTAATTTTTATTGAACGCGCTCCAAATCTGGTAATTTGGCTCTGACAGCCCAGCTGACTTCCCGGGAAGAGCTGGACGAAGAATTTTCTCGGATTGTCAAGAGCATCCAGTGGAAAGACTAATTACTTTGAATTACGAAACTCCTAAATCCGAGTTTCAATAGTGGTATAAT
>CAZUWD010000122.1:0-1656 GCA_964624015.1 uncultured Bdellovibrionales bacterium
CGCAGTTATTCGTAAATATCTATATGAACAAATTT
This sequence comes from uncultured Bdellovibrionales bacterium, assembly GCA_964624015.1. GTDB lineage: Bacteria > Patescibacteriota > Minisyncoccia > Moranbacterales > UBA2206 > CAZUWD01. The sequence goes on from CAZUWD010000122.1 coordinate 36, forward strand.
GACCAGTTTATTAAACACAAGCTTAAAATCAAATATTATATCCGCTATGCTGATGACTTTGTGATATTTGCGGAAGACAAAAAGTATATGGAAGGTATTATTGTAAAGATAAAACAGTTTCTGGAAAAGGAATTAAAACTAGAACTGCATCCTGATAAGATTTTCATAAAGACTCTTAATTCTGGAGTGGACTTTTTAGGTTGGGTGAATTTTTCTGATCATAGAATTTTGCGGACCAGCACGAAAAGGAGGATGCTGAAGAAATTGGGAGAAAATAATAAGCGAGAATCAGTAGCATCATATCTAGGATTATTGGAACATGGAAATAGCGAGAGAATAAAGGACAGAATTTTAGGAAGAGCTTGTTTTATTTCTAAAATGCTTTAAGCTATAATGAACTTATGAAAAAGCTGGTTCCGCAAGCAATTAAAAATATTTACCACCTGGCACAGGCCGTGCTGGCCAATTTTATCTATGGCTGGCCGGCCAAAAGCATCAAAGTAATCGGCGTGACCGGAACAGACGGCAAAACTACCACCTGCCAGATGATCGCTGCGATTTTAGAAGAAGCTGGCTGCAAAGTGGCGATGGCCTCGACTGTTAATTTCAAAATCGGCGGCAGAGCCTGGAAAAATTTATCACATCTTACGACTCTTTCATCCTTCACTTTGCAGAAATTTATTTTAAACGCGGTCAAGGAGCGCTGCGAATATGCCGTTCTCGAGGTATCTTCCCATTCGCTGGATCAATACCGCACCTGGGGCATCCGCTGGAAGACTGCCGTCATCACCAATGTTACGCGCGAACATTTGGATTATCACAAAACCATGGAAAAATACAGGGCGGCAAAAATGAAGCTTTTTCAGGAAACCGAAACGGCTGTAATCAATCTGGATATGGAAAATCCGGAAGAATTCCTGCAGCTTGAAAGCAAAAAGAAAATAACTTACAGCCTGAAAAACAAACAAGCAACTATTCTCGCGGATAATCTGAGTCTCGGCCTGGACAAAACAACTTTTTCCGTGCGCGGCCAGAATTTTATTCTGTATTTTCCGGGAGATTTTAATGCGGAAAATGCGCTGGCGGCCACAGCCGCCTGCCTGGCAGAAAATATTTCCTTGGAAACTTGCGCCTTGGCGCTTTCCAAAATTGAGCAGGTGCCCGGGCGCCTCGAAAGCGTGCCTAACGAACTCGGATTGAATATTGTTGTGGACTTTGCTCTTACTCCGGAAGCGCTGAAAAGAATTTACAAGCTGTTTACAGGCATAAAAAAACCATGGGCCCGGATTATCGCTGTTTTTGGCGCCTGCGGCGAACGCGACCGGGGAAAACGGCCGATTATCGGCGAAATTGTTTCCCGCTACGCAGATTACATGGTGCTTACCAATGATGAGCCGTACCGCGAAGATCCGCGGCGGATTATCGGAGAGATAGCCGCCGGAATAAAAAATAAAAAAGAAAACGAAAATATTTTTGTGATTCCGGATCGCAGAGAAGCGATTCGCAAAGCTTTGGAAATCGCCAAGGCGGACGACATAATCGCCGTGACCGGCATGGGCGCGTTCGAGTCAATGGTAATCGGCACGCAAAAAATACCCTGGAATGACAAAAAAGTCATCCT
>CAZUWD010000123.1:0-1575 GCA_964624015.1 uncultured Bdellovibrionales bacterium
GGAAAAATATTTCCAAAAACCGCAATGGCATACGCTTTGGGCGCAGAAAAATCAAAAACTCCCATAGCCAAAGGAATTGCGCCGCGCAATTCTGATACCGGCAAAGCAGCCGTTATAAAAACTATAAATTCCTGCTTCATAAAAAACGACGAAAATAATTTCCAGCACCTGCCGCCGCAAAAAATTTTCAGGCTCGGCACATGCCAATCAGCTTTTCTGCATTTGAAATTTCGCTTGCCTTTCGGTCCCGCTTTTTGATTTCAATACCGCCGGAACCAAGTGATTTTTCGCTGATAACCGCCCGCCAGGGTATGCCGATGAGATCGGCATCGGCAAATTTCCTGCCGGCTGACTCTTCGCGATCATCAAACAAAACTTCCGCATTATTCTTCAATAAATCCTGATATATTTTTTCTGCCGCCTCATTTTTACCGATACTGATCAGGTGTATCCGGAAAGGCGCTACTGATTCCGGCCAGATCAGGCCTTTTTCGTCATTGCATAGCTCCGCTATTGTCCCCATTGCCCGACTCAGGCCGAAGCCGTACGAGCCCATATAAACCACCTGGTCTTTCCCGCTTTCATCTTTATATTTCAGGCCGAACGGTTCGGAAAATTTGTAGCCCAGGGAAAAAATATTGCCGACCTCAATAGCCTTCTTTTCGGCTAATTCATTTTTTTTCAAACCAAGATCGCGCAAAACTTCATCCGTATATACTTCTTTATTGACGGCAATTTTCTTCTTTTCATCGACATAAATTGTATCTTCCCCTGACTCGCTGATGGTCTGAAACTCGTGGGAATATTTGGAAAAAGATCCGCCAGACGCGAAAGTTATGTACGTTTTATCGCCAAGGCCGATCCGCTCGAGAATATTCAAGTATGCCTGCTTGGATTTTTCATAGTACTCATTGTGCTCTGCTTCGTTTTTAGAAAAGGAATACAAGGCTTTCCAGAAAAATTCGCGGCCGCGCATCAGTCCGGATTTGGCGCGCGCTTCATTGCGAAAAACCGTCCGGATATCATAAACATAAAGAGGCAGATCCTTATATGAGGACACGAAATTAGTCATCATATCGGCCAGCGGCTCTTCATGCGTAAAGGCCAGTCCTAGTTCCGACCCGTTCTTGAGTTTCGTTTTAAACCAGCTGTCAACCACATTTTCGCTCCAGCGGCCTGATTTTTCCCAAGTTTCCTTTTTTTGCAAAGCCGCCGATTGCATCTCCACGCCGCCAGTCTTGTTCATTTCATCCCTGACAATTTCGGCAATTTTATTGATAACCCGGAGGCCTAGAGGCAGGATCGTATACACGCCCGCCATTTCTTTGTGCACAAAACCAGCCCGGATTAAAAGCCGCGCGTTGATGCTCATTTCGTCTTTTGGCGCCTCGCGCAATGTTTTGGCAAAAAGTTTGGATTGCCTCATAAATACAGTTTAATATAAACGAGTTGGTTTGCCAAATTTAATTTAGTCTTCTTTTATGCGTATTGTACGATAATTACCGTCGCTTTTTAAATAGCTCATATCGATGATCATTTTATCTTTCTTGATGGTTATTTCGGAAAAAGCTCCTT